>CAZCKE010000165.1:0-8472 GCA_964499005.1 uncultured Tepidisphaeraceae bacterium | reverse complement strand
CATCCTGGGCGCCCTCGACTCCTACAGCTCGGGAACCGTCCGTTTCGACGGACGCGATTTTGCCTCCATCGGCGCCTCCGGTCGCAGCGATTTGCGCAACCGAAAGTTCGGCTTCGTCTTTCAGTTCTACTATCTGCTCCCAGAACTCAACGTGCTGGAAAACACGATGCTCGCCGCCATGATCGAAAATTCCTGGCTCCGCTTTCACGCCCAAAAATCCGCGATCCAATCCCGCGCTAAAGACTTGCTTACCCAGATGGGCCTGGAGCACCGCCTGAAGCATCGCCCCCAGCAACTCTCCGGCGGCGAACGCCAGCGCGTCGCCATCGCCCGTGCCCTGATGAATCAGCCCCAGGTTCTTTTCGCCGATGAGCCGACGGGAAATCTGGATTTCGATACCGGCCGCCAGATCATGGCCGTCCTAGAGCGCCTTCACCAACAGGCCAATCAAACCATCATCATGGTCACACATGACCGCTCCTTGGCTGCTCAAGCCGACCGGGTTCTCGTGCTCGAAGATGGAGTTCTTAAGTCTCCCAGCGCATAAATTCCGCCGTTTTCCACTCTGCTTGCAAGTCTTAATTCGCCATCCGCCTCCCAGTGTGTAAAATCTTCCTCCTCTATAGGAGTTTCGATGTCCCTCAAGGTCTGGATCGACGGAAAGCTCTACGACAAGGAAAACGCCAAAATCAGCGTTTACGACCACGGTCTGCTCTACGGCGACGGCGTATTCGAGGGCATTCGCGTCTACAACGGCCGGATCTTTGAATGCGAAACGCACATGCGCCGCCTCTTCGATTCCGCCCGGGCCATCCGCCTGACTCCGCCGCGATCTGCCGAGCAGATCAAGGCCGCCATGGAGGAGACCATCCGCGCCAACGGCTTCACCGACTGCTATATCCGCCTGGTGATCACCCGCGGGATCGGCTATCTGGGCCTGAGTCCCAGCAAATGCCCCGCGCCCACGATCTTCATCATCGCCGACACCATCGAGCTTTATCCCCAGGAAATGTACGAAAAAGGGATGGCGATCATCACCGCCAGCGTTCTTCGCAATCACCCCAACGCCATCTCCCCGCGCATTAAGAGCCTCAATTATCTCAACAACATCCTCGCCAAGATCGAAGCCGTCGATGCCGGTGTCCCCGAAGCCCTCATGCTCAATCAGGAAGGCTCCGTCGCCGAATGCACCGGTGACAACATCTTCATCGTCCGCGGCGGAGAGGTGCAAACCCCCGGCACCGCCGACGGCATCCTCGAGGGCGTCACCCGCAAGGTCATGCTCGATCTGTGCCGCAAGATGAGCATCCCCTGCCAGGAAAAAACTCTCCAGCGTCTGGACCTCTATGTGGCGGATGAATGCTTCCTGACCGGCACCGCCGCGGAGGTCATCCCCGTCACCAAGATCGACGGCCGCTCCATCGGTCCCGGCCATCCCGGCCCGATCACCCGAAAATTAATCGACGCGTTTCGCCGCCTCGTGCGGGAAGGGTAACGCGCATTACTTTCCGAGAGCCAGGATGAGCCCGCCTCGATGATGCGAAGGATTTAATTGACATTTAACCAAATTGGAATCATCGTCAAAATTTAGTAAATTGTAATTGCCGTCGGCATTGAATTCAGTCATCGTAAGGCTACTATCGTAATCTGTTCCGGCCCGGGAGAAGGATGACCCGCCAACGATTGAAGCTGACCTTCCTGCTTTTTCTCAGCGCCTTCTTTGGATTCGCGATGTGGCCCACCGCGCGAATCGCGCGCTCCCATCTCATCGCCCCTAAAGCTGCTCCTTTCACCGATTTTGCCACCCACGACCAGTTCATGAATTGGTCCAAAACACGCCACGCCGACGTCCTGTTCCTCGGCGACAGCCTCACTTATTTCTGGCGTTTGGCCCCCGATCTATTCGTCCAGCGCTTTCCTGACTCCGCCAATTTCGGCATCGGCGGCGACACCATCGAGGGAGTCCTCCGTCGCGTCGAGCAAGGCGAGCTCTACGCCGTCGATCCCAAGGTCGTCGTCCTTCTGGTCGGTGCCAACAACCTGTGGGACAACAAACCCGATCAGATCGTCGAAAAAATTTCCAACCTCGTCTCCGTGATCAAGAGCAAGCAGCCTTCCGCTCAAATTCTGCTGCTGGGTCTGCTACCCACGGACATTCCCGGCCAGTACGCTCCGGCAATGATTCGCCAGATTAACTCCCGCCTCGCCACCCTCCCCGGCGTCACTTTCCTGGATTTCGGCCCTAAACTGCTCAACCCCGACGGCTCTTTCAACGAATCCCTCCAGCCCGATCATCTCCACCTTTCCCCTGCCGGCTATCAAATCTGGGCCGACACGATGGGCCCGGTGCTTGACCGCCTGCGCGGATCGAAATCCTCAACTTGACAAAACAGTCTTGACATCCTGGCAAAACCCGTCAAATTGTGGTCGCGGAGAAGCTCTAGTTGCTCGTGTTTGGACGCTGACCCGATTCCCTGACCAGCAATCAAAACCATAAAAATGCCGGTGATTTCCTGATTTTTAGCGGAGACCACAGGGGGCAGTCAGGATTATTCTTTTTTTTTGGAGGAGACCCCACATGCGATTCTCATTCCGTGACTGGGCGCGTCGCAACAAGCGCCCCGTTCCCGCTCGATCGCGTCCTTCCGCTCTGTTTGAAACGCTCGAATCCCGAACCCTCCTCTCCGTTGTCACGGTCAATACGAATCAAACCGTCCGCTCCATCAGCGGCCCTCTCGTCGGCACCAATGTGACCTGGTGGCAAGGCGAGCTCAACACCACCCAGATGCAGCAGATGGTCGCCGCCTCCGGAATGGAATTCTTCCGCATGGCCGGCGGCTCCAGCATCGACGCCAACACTCATTTCAACGTCGATCCCTATCAGGGATACAACACGCCTCCCATCATCGCCAATTTCATCCAGGCCGTTGGCGGGGCGGGATTAGTGACGACCAACTACGGCACTGGAAGCCCTCAGGAAGCGGCCGCTTATCTAGCTTATTTTGACGCCTCACCCACCGATACCACCTCCATCGGCATGGGCGAGCAGTGGAATACCACCTCGAACACCTGGGTTCAGGTCGATTGGAAAACCGCGGGCTATTGGGCTTCCCTCCGCGCTGCGACTCCCTTAGCGCAGGACGATGGGTTGAATTTCTTGCGGGCCAATCACCCCGCGTCTTGGAATATCAACTATTTTGAAATCGGTAACGAAGAATATGCGACGTGGGAAATGGACGAACATGGCACCGGCGGCGACACCGGCGCCCCCCACGATCCGACGACCTACATCAATTTCGCCAAAACCTTCAGCACGCTGGCTCACCAGATTAATCCCAACGTCAAGATCGGCCTGGATGTGACGCCACCGTTGCAATTCAATCTTCCGGACCAGAGTTGGACGACCGACCTTCTGACCAAAGCCGCGCAGGTCGGCTTCACTCCGGATTTTCTCGACGATCATGTGTACATCGGCGGGTTATCCGATCAAAACCTGCTGCTCAACAGCACCAGCAATCCCAACTACACCGGCTGGCAAGGCGTTTCCGCCAGTTGGGTCGGACGCGCCCAATGGTATCAAGGCTTGATCAACCAGGATCTGGGAAGCGCAGGCGCCGGCGTACAGCTTATTACGGGCGAATTCAACGCTGATCTCGGCACCAAGCAATCCACCAGTCTGGTCGACGGACTTTTTGTTGCCGATTCCATCGGCCAAATGCTCCAGACCCAGGATGGCGGGATGATCCAGTGGGACCTCACCAATGGCTTCTCTCCCCTCTCTCCCAATTCCAATCTTTATGGCTGGCGCAACGGCTCCGACGACGGCTTGATCAGCACCGGCTCCGGGCCCGCCCCTGCCAGCGGTGCTTATGTCCCTTACCCCGCTTATTTCGCGGAATCGCTCATCTCCAAGCTGGTCGACAACGGCACGCGCGTTGTCTCTGTGAGCACCGACAACATCAGCCTCACCGCTTACGGCGTCATGCAATCCAATGGCCATTTGGCGCTGCTTCTGATCAACAAGGACCCGGCAAACAATCTGACCGACACTTTCCAGATACAGGGATTCACGCCCAACGGGCAGGTATCCATCTCCCAATACGGCAAAGCCGAAGACACCGCCCAAAGCCAGACCACCGATGGCCATGCCTCGCTGACCCTCAGTAACACCACGCTGTCTCTAAGCGGCAACAATTTCAGCTTCACGCTCCCCTCCTATTCCATGACGGTCATCGATCTGACGCCCAACAGCACGCCCACCGTCGCGCAAGCCGCTGCCGCCAATCCCAGCTCCGTGACCGGCGCCACCACCCAACTCAGCGCCTTGGGCGCCGACGACGGAGGCGAAGCCAATCTCATCTACACCTGGTCCCTCACCTCCGGCCCCGCCTCCGTCCTTTTCAGCGCCAACGGCACCAACGCCTCCAAGAGTTCCGCCGCCACTTTCTCGAAGGCCGGCGCTTACAGCTTCCTGGTCACCATCAAAGATGCTGGCGGCTTGAGCGTCACCTCCAGCGTCAGCGTCACGGTCAATCAAACCCTCACCAGCATCGCCATCACTCCGGCGCCGGCGTCGGTGGCGGCCAATGGCACACAACAGTTCAGCGCATCGGGCAAGGACCAATTCGGCAATGTTCTCTCCAGTCAGCCCGCGTTTACCTGGTCTTTGCAAGCCGGCTCTGTCGGATCGATCAACGCCACCGGCCTCTACACCGCTCCGGCCACCAGCGGCTCGGCGACGGTCATCGCCAAATCCGGTTCCGTGCAATCCACCGCCGGCGTCACTGTCACCGCCGGCACCACCGGTCTCCCTGCCGGCTGGACCGACTCCGACATCGGCTCTCCCGCCCTCGCCGGTTCCGCCTCCGTCACGAGCGGCACCTGGACCCTCAACGGCGGTGGCGCCGACATCTGGTCCGGCAGCAACCAGTTCAACTACGCCTCCGAATCGATCTCCGGCGACACCACCATCATCGCCCACATCGATACCCTCACCAACACCAACTCCTGGGCCAAAGCTGGCGTCATGTTCCGGGATGGAACTTCCGCCACCGCCGCCTATATCGACCTGGTCATCAGCGCCGGCAATGGCCTGGCCCTCCAATACCGCACCACCGCTAGCGGCAGTCCCCAAAACGTCCAGATCGCCGGCAAGGTCGTTCCCCTCTGGGTCAAGCTCGTTCGCACCGGCAACAGCTTCACCGGCTTCTACAGCAGTAATGGCGCCACCTGGACCGCGATTGGCTCGGCCGTGACCATCACCATGGCCGCTCCCACCGCGGGCCTGGCCATCACCGCTCACGACAACACCAAGCTCGCCACCGCCACCTTCGACAGCGTCTCGGTCGCCACGGGTACAACGACTTCCCACCTCCTCTCCGGCGCCGCCATCGGTACCGCCGGCTCTTGGAATAACTCCGGCAACACCATCGCCAAGGTCTTTGACGGCAACCTCAGCACCTTCTTCGATGCTCCTACCGGCAACGGCGACTGGGTCGGACTCGATCTGGGGTCGCCCCAGAACATCACCCAGATCGCTTTTGCCCCGCGCAGCGGCTTCACCAATCGCATGGTCGGCGGCGTCTTCCAGGTCAGCAACACCGCCGACTTCTCCAGCGGCGTGACCACGATCTACACCGTGACCGCTGCACCCACCGCCGGTTCATTGACGACGATCCCCGTCTCCCCCGGCGGCACTTTCCGCTACATCCGCTATCTCTCCCCCAACGGTGGATTCGGAAACATCGCGGAATTCGAGGTGTTTGGGACGTGAACTTGGCCGGGGGCCGGTTAAGGTCCCTTATGATCGGAACGGGCGACAATCCCGGATTTGGTCGCGGGGGATATTTTCCCCGAATTGACACCCCACAGTCGCATTATTAGAGTTTCCCCCTTATTATTTGCACTCTGGGAGGTTTTGATGACGGAATATGAGAATCTGAAGCGTCTCGTCACCGAAGCAGAAGAAGATGTGAACAAGGCCATCGGAGGCAATAAAGCCGCCGGAACTCGCGTTCGCAAGAAAATGCAAGAAGTCAAGGCCGCCGCCACCGACGTCCGCAAGAAGATTCTGGAAGGCCGCAACGCCCAGCAACCCCCTGCGGCTTAATCCCAACGGAATTCAATCCAGGCGGCGGGGCCACTCTTCCGTCTGGACGGTTCGGCTGCGTCGTATCGGAAATTTGTCGAGCCCGGCAATTCCCGATACAGGATCGCTTCGCGGTCTGGCGGCTCGGCCGCTGATTCTCAGTTCGCTTGGGGGGTTCGCAAACCTTGGCGCTTGCCACTCGCTCATGCCTGCCAAACTGCTCGCTGACATCTCCGCACTCGACCTGACCAAGCCTGTCTTCAGCAAGGACATTATCCTCCAGTGCAATCCCCAGCGCGGCTCCATGGAGATGCTCGACGGGATCGTTCATCACGACCCCGAAAAGCAATTGCTCATCGGATACAAGGACGTCCGCGAAGATGAATTCTGGGTCCCCGGCCACATCCCCGGCCGGCCTCTTTTCCCCGGTGTACTCATGGTTGAGGCGGGCGCTCAGCTCGCCTCTTTCTACGCCAAACAACTTCTGGGCTGGAAAGGCTTCATCGGCTTCGGCGGAATTGACGAATGCCGCTTTCGCCAGGAAGTCCGTCCCCCATGCCGCTTCTACATCCTCTGCCAGCAAATCTGGCACCGCCATCGCCGCCTCTACTGCCGCGAGCAAGGCGTCGTCGACGGCGTCCTGGTTTTTGAGTCGATGATGACAGGCGTCGAAATGTGATTAAAATTCAAAACCAGAAATCCGAAATGACGGCGTTCCCGTTTCCGATTTCGGTTTTCCGATTTGATTCGAATTCCGGATTTCAAATTTTGTTTCAATGCCTTTCTCTCTCCTCCAACCTCTTTCTTCCATCCCCATCGCCTGCCTCGACCTCGAAACCACCGGCGCCAGCGCCGACTACGGCGAGCGCATCATCGAGGTCGGCATCGTCCGTTATGAAAACGGCCGGAAAGTTGCCCAGTACGAGCAGCTCATCGACCCGCGCCGCCGCATCAGCGCCGGCGTCACCGCTTTGACCGGCATCACCCAATCGATGTGCGAGAACCAGCCTGCCTTCGCCGCCCAGCTTGATCGCATGATGCCCCTGCTCCACGGCGCCGCCCTTCTGGGCCACAACATCCGATTCGATCTCTCTTTCCTGCTTCGCGAATGCGGGGCCGCCGGAATTGATCTGCCCCAGACCTTGGGCAACATCCCTGTCTTCGACACCGTCCGCATCGCCCGCCGCCGTTTCGGCCGCGGCGGCAACGGCCTGGGCACTCTCTCCCGTCGCCTCGGCTACGAACCGCCCATCGCCCACCGCGCGCTCCCCGACGCCGTCACCACCGCCATCGTCTTCGAGCGTCTCCTCGAGCCCGTCGGTGGCTGGCCCATCTGTCTCTGTGATTGCCTCCGCGAGCAGGGGGGTCCCATGTCGCTGGAGCCGCCCACCAAGCGGCAGAGCATTTTGCCCCTCGAACTCGAAGAAGCCCTTGATCGCGGCGCCGCCGTCCTGATGGAATACGTCGATGCCAATCAGCTTCGCACTCGCCGCTTGATCGAGCCGATCCAGATTCGCCGCGTCGGCGATGAACTGGTCCTGATCGCCCACTGCCGCCTGCGCAACGACCGCCGCACATTCAAAGTCGAACGCATCGCCCGCTTCTTCCGCCCCGACGAGGTTGATGAAATTCCCCCCGACGACTCGGTCCCCAACAACGAAATCTCCGCCACCGAATAAACACAGCCATTCCCGAAATCCCTGCGACGCATTTTCTCCCACTGGACGGTTTGAGGGGAAGTCAGAAAGGGAGGTGGGGTTGCAGGGGCAGAGGGAAAACAGCTTGGGGCCTCGATGGGTTTTCCCTCCGCCCCTGCATTGCATTTGATTTCGCATTTAAAAATCCCGCCCAAAACGCGCTCGCCCAAACAAACCTATCACCGCCACCTCACATTCCTTGATGCCCTCCACCCCATCGGCCATAATCCCCCACTTTTATTCACCGACGCCATGCCGACCTCCGCCCAAATTCGCGGCCAGTTCATCGATTTCTTCGTGCAGAAGCACGGCCACACCTTCGTCCCCTCATCCCCCGTCGTCCCGCTGGATGATCCCACGCTGCTCTTCACCAACGCCGGGATGAACCAGTTCAAGCCGATCTTCCTCGGCCAGGAAAAACGCTCCTACACCCGCGCCGCCAACACCCAGAAGTGCATCCGCGCCGGCGGCAAGCACAACGACCTCGACGACGTCGGCAAGGACACGTACCACCACACGTTCTTCGAGATGCTCGGCAACTGGAGTTTCGGCGATTACTTCAAGAAGGAGGCGATCGCCTGGGCGTGGGAACTGTTGACCGACGTTTGGAAGCTGGAGAAGAGTCGGCTGCACGTGACCGTCTTCGAGGGCGACCCGCAGAGCGGCATCCCGCGCGACGACGAGGCG
>CAZCKE010000164.1:0-8486 GCA_964499005.1 uncultured Tepidisphaeraceae bacterium | reverse complement strand
GAGCCGTGCGACGAATGTGAATCAGGCGATGTATTACATTTGATGTATGCCGATTGAAGGGAATTGGGAAGGTGTCGAGTCCTGTCTTTTGGGGTGAGATTTTCGCATGCGGATAAGTGCACTGGCAATCTTCAGCTTTCAGCAGGTCCTGCCATGGATTGAGCGAGGCGGATACGGGGTGGTCTTTGTATTGTTGTTTGCGTGCGGGCTGGGACTGCCGTGTCCTGAGGATATTCCGCTGTCGATTTCGGGATTTTTGGTGGCACAGCATCACATGCGATTGGAGATCGTGGCGCCATTGGCGTGGGTGGGGATCATCGGCGGGGATTGTGTGCTCTATCGGCTGGGATATCGATATGGACGAAATATCACCAAAGCGCCGTTCATTGGAAAACATGTGACGATCAAGCGGCTGGAACGGGCGGAAGCTCTGTTTGCGCGGTGGGGCATACTGGTCGTGGGCGTGGGGCGAATGTTCGCTGGAATCCGGGGAGCAATGGTGGTCGCGGCGGGAACGATCAGGTTTAATTTTTTTAAATTTATCTTCGCCGACGGATTGGCCGCTATCCTTGGCGGCGGGTTGTTCATGCTGCTGGGATGGTGGTTCGGATCGAACGTCGATGCGATGCTCAAACGTAGCGAGGAGATGAAGCATTACATGGTCATCGGGGGACTGGTGCTCGCGACGGGGATCGCATTTTACATCTGGTGGCGCTTGCGGTCGCACAAGACCGTCGGAGATGTGGTCGTGGAAGAGGTCGAACATCTGACAATCACGTCGAGCGATCCTCCAAACGATTCCAAAGAGCCGGCATGATAAGATTCGCCCATGGCGAAAGCGCTGGCAATCGAAACCTCAAGTCGAATCGGCTCTGTCGCGCTGGCCGAAGATGGGCGAGTGCTGGCGGAAGACGCGTTTCCGCATGGGTTGCAGCATGCGGCACGGATCGTGCCGACGATTGATGAATTGTGTCGGCGTCTTGGGTGGGGAGCGGGCGATCTGCGGGAGATTTACGTATCAGCGGGGCCGGGGTCATTCACGGGATTGAGAATCGGAATCACGCTGGCTAAGACGCTGGCGTTTGCCAATGGCGCGAAGCTGGTGGCGGTGCCATCGGTGGAGGTGCTGGTGCGGAATGCGCCGGCGGAGGCGCGGCGCGTGATCATCGTGATCGATGCGAAACGGGACCAGATTTTTACGGCATTGTTTGAGAGGGAGCAGGGCGGGGAATGGGCCGTGAAAGAGCCGGCGCATCTGGACTCGTTGGCGGAGATATTGAAGCGAGCCGGTCGTCCGGTGCATTTGCTGGGAGAGGGGTTGCCATTTCATCGAAAGTTTATCCCGGTCGGGGATGGGGTCCATGAAGTGAGCGAGGAGCTTTGGAGGCCCAGGGCGGGGGTGGTGGCGCAACTCGGTTCGAAAATGGGGCGAGAGGGGCAATTTGCCGATCTGATGAAGTTGACTCCGATTTATATTCGCCGGCCCGAAGCGGAGGAAAAGTTTGAAAAGAAGTGATCGATTTACGATTCTGGATCAGGGCGGGCGAGCAAGAAATAAATGGTTGGGGTGGCGACAAGGGAAAGCAACACGGAAATGAGAACGGCGCCGATGACGGCAATTGCCAGAGGTCGAAGCATTTGCGCCGAGCCGTAACCCCACGCGAGGGGGAGCATGCCCAGAGCGGCGGCAAGGGAGGTCATCAAGACGGGACGGAGGCGGCGACGGCCGGATTCAATCAAAGCGCGAAGCAGAGGGATGCCGTTTTGCCGCATTTGCTGGGTGGAATCGAGCATAAGCAAGCCGTTTTTGTGAACGATTCCCATGCCGATGATGGCGCCCAGGAAGGTGACGATATTCAGGGTGGTGTCAGTCAGCAGAAGGGCGGCGATAATTCCAAAGATGGATAATGCCGCGCCGAAAACAATGGCGATCGGCTCACGGAACGAGCGGAATTCGAGCAACGCAACGGTGAAGACCAGCACCAGGGCGGTGGCAAGTACGAGCGTGAGATTGCGGAAGGATTCCTGCTGCTGTTGATAGAGGCCGCCGAATTCGATGGCGTCGGCGGGAATTGCGGGGTCGCGGGCCAGGGCGCTGCGAATATCTTTCATCGCGCTGCCGAGATCGCGATTTTCCAGTCCGGCGGTGACGGCGATTTCCTGGCGTTGATCGTCGCGATGCAGTTCCAGTTCGGCGGGATTGATCGTCATGTCGGTGACCTGATCGAGGCGGATGAGGTGGCCATTTTTGGCGCGGATCGGTAATTGGCCGAATTTGGCAATGCGATCGATGCTCTCAGGATCGGCTTTGACTCGCAGATTAATCACGCGGTCTCCCTCGACGACGACGGAGGCGACTTTCCCGAGCATGGCGATGTTCATCGCATCGGCGATGTCGGAGGCGGTGAGGCCATAGCGTTGAGCATCGGCATAGCGGACGTTCAGATGGATCGAGGGGCCGGTGTAGGCCAGGCCGTTGAAGACATCGACGACGCCGGGAATATCCTCGATATCCTCCTCGATTTGGAAGGCGAGTGATTTGAGCTTTGGGTGATCGTTGGAGAAGACTTTAATTTCGATAGGCTGGTCTTCCCAGGTGAGGTCGCCGATCAGGTCCGTGAGGATGCCGGGGAATTCCCAGTCGATGCGAGGGAGGGCGGCAACGAGTTGTTTTCGCAGATCGGCGATGATCGCATCACTGGAACGGCGGGGGCCCGGCTTAAGCTTGACCAGAAAATCGCCAGTATTGGGCTCGTCGAGATGAACGCCCAGGGCGGTTCCAGTACGACGGGAATAGCTTTCCACTTCGGGGATATCGCGAAGGATTTTCTCCGCGAGGCGAAGCTGGCGGTCGCTTTCTTCCAGGCTGGTGCCGGGCGGGGAGATGTAGTCGATGATGAAGCCGCCTTCTTCCATATGGGGAAGAAAATCGGTTTTGAGATAGGTGTATCCGGTGGCGGATGTCAGAAGAATGAATAGGGCCAGGCCGAGCGTTGGCCAGGGGTATCTCAATGTGAATTGAACAATGCGTTCATAGAGGCGAAGGATTTGGCGGAAGATGAAGCCGCCTTCGTAAGTGGCGGGGCGGAAGGCCGCGATCGCCCAGGCGGCCAGTGTGGGAGTGAGGGTAACGGCCAGCACCAGAGAGGTGAGCAATGCGACGACCATGGTAATGGCCAGGGAGCGGAAGAAAACGCCGGCGATTCCTGTCAGAAACGCCAGGGGAATGAAGACGACGACGGGGGTCAGCGTGGAGCCGACCAGGGGTGGAAGAATTTCAGCGACGGCGCGTTCGACCGTTTGCGCGTGATCTATGCCGGCGGCGATTTTGGCGTGGATCGCTTCGACGACGACGATCGCATCATCGATGACCAGTCCAATGGCGGCGGCGATTCCGCCCAGCGTCATCAAATTAAAACTCGACCCCCACAAGTGCATGGCGAGGATAGTGGTCAGCACGGTGACCGGGATGACGATGATGGCGACCAGCGTCATCGACCAGCTTCGCAGGAAGAGGAAAAGGATGAGCAGGGAGAGGACCAGCCCAAAGAGGATGGCGTCCCAGACGCTGTTGACGGAGCCGCGCACCAGAAGGGATTGGTCGTAAAAGAAGCGCAGCTTCATGCCGGGGGGCAATTGCTCGCGAAGCCGGGGGAGCAGGTCGTTCAGGCGAGAGGCGATGTCGAGCGTGCTGGCATCGGGCTGGGAGAAGATGTTGAGCAGGACGGCATCAGCGCCGTCAGCGGTGACGACGTTGAGTGCGGGCTCGGCGATTCGCTCAACACGAGCAAAATCTTCGATCGGAATGGGGCGATGATCCGGAGTGGGGACGCTCAAGTGAGCGATTTGCTCGATCATGTGAACGCGCCCATCGACGACGGTGAGGTAGAGGCTGTGATCCTGCTGGTGCATTCCGGCGGGAGCGACCAGATTGTTTTGGGCCAGGGCATTAGTGACGGCGGCGAGATCGAGATTGACCGAGGCGAGGCGCATTGGGTCGACGATGACGGTGTACTCAGGGGCGCGCCCGCCGACGAGATCGACGCGGGAGACGCCGGGGATTCGCAGAAGTTTGGGCTTGATGGAATACCGTGCCGATTCCCATGCAACGGTGGAGTCGGCGGGGCCGGTGAGGCTTAGCCCAATGATGGGAAACGCGGAGAAGTTCATCCGGTAGACTTCGGTGGAGAGAGCGGACGGCAGGCCGGCGCGAATTTGAGCGAGATGGGCTTGGGTGTCGAGCTCAGCGCGGTGCATGTCGGTATCCCAGGAAAAGAAGAGATCGATTTCGGCCGTGCCGCGCCCGGTGGAGGACCGGACGGTCTGGCAGCCCTGGATGTCCTTCATGGCTTCTTCGATAGGGCGGGTGATCGTGGCCATCATTTCATCGGAGGGCATCATTCCGTTCTGGGCGATGATGATCACACGCGGAAAATCTGTTTGCGGAAAAACAGAGGAGGGCATGCGGTTCGCCGCGTAGCCGCCGGCCAGTGCGACGGCAAGGACAAGAAACGTGATGGACGCGCCATGCCTGATCGCGAAGCGTCCGACGGAAGAATTCATTGAATGCGGCTCCGCGACATGAACGGGCTAATGGCCCACCACGATGATGCCGGATCGGTTGACCAAACTATATGCTCCAGTGGTGACGATCCATTGGCCGGGCTGAATGTCCTCATCCTTGAGTTCAACGAGATCATCTTCGCGAATTCCAAGCTGAACAAATCGAAAGGTTGCCTGGCGCTGATCGTCACTGACGATCGCGATGCGCGGACGGCCCAGCGCATCGGGGACAATGCTTTCAGCGGGGACCGTCAGGCAATCGGCATGCGACTGAATTTCGATTTTGGCGCTGAAGAATTGGCCCGGCGTGAAATCGGAATGAGAGGGCAGCAACACGTCGGCAGAGGTCATTCCGGTGGCTGGGTCGATTGTAGGATCAATACGAACGATTCTCGAATTAGAGGAGGGCGCGGTGGCTGGTCGTGTGCCGGATTGAAATAGGGTTGCTTTGGACACGGGGATCACACTGGCAGGCTGGTCGACTTTGACATCGGGAGCAAAATTGCCTGGGATGTCCAAGGCCAATACCAAATGATCCATGTCGACAAGATCGATTGCAGGAACATCCGGTCGAGCGATTTCGCCGGGACGGATAGACAACGCGGTGACGGTTCCGGCGATCGGGGCGGTGATGTTTTGCATTTGCCGCTGCGTATTGGCGTAAACCAGCTCGGCCTGTGCGGCACTGTCGGCCCAAGCAGCGAGGGGTGGTAGCCAGGATGACGAGGTGCTTAATGGAGCGACAGCATCGGCAAATTTTTGACTGGCGGTAACGAACGACTGCGCCCGGACGATCCGGGCGTCGGCCCAGCGTGTATCGAGCACCAGCAGCAATTGTCCCTTTTCCACGTGGTCACCCTCTTTGCAATGGACTTCCGCGACGAGGGACGCGACGGGCGGAGTAATCTGGGCTTGGGCGGCGGGGCTTTGGGCGGATTCCGGGGCCGGCTCAACGCGGCCATAAGCGGTCAATTCCTGGTGAAGGCTGGTGCGGGTGATAGGAGCGATACGCACGGGAACAGCCGTCGGCACGCCCTCATTGGCTTCCTCGGCCTGGCTGCTGGTAATTGTAGAATCGGATTTGGCGGCGAAATGATAGAGAATTGCGCCGGCCACGACGAAAATGGCCACATTCACCATGGGAATGACAATGCGTTTGAAACTCATTGGAATTGGGCAAAACTCCTGGCGTTAGCGAACAAGCACTATGCTACTCGATTCCGCGGCAAGCTTCAGGATTTTTCACGTCCGCTTCATCTTAGGGAACTAAATATGAGGTGGTTTGCACCATGATTTTCGGAGGATAGGACCATGTTGAATCGATTGCCGCGTGTTATTTGGGTTGGGATGATTGTACTTGTGGGAATTGTATCGCTGCGAGCCTTGGGAGATGCAGCGGCGGGGGGATCGTATCAAGTAGTGAAGACCATCAAGATCGGCCGTGATGGGCGGTGGGATTACGCTACATTGGACGGACAGGGTCAATTTCTCTACTTGCCGCGGAGCACTCACACCAACGTGGTGGATACGGCGGCGGGCAAGCTGGTGGCGGATATTCCAGGCGGCCAGGGACTGCATGGCGTGGCATTGGCGCCGGATCAGGGGCGCGGATTTATCACCGATGGCCAGGGGGCGGGCGTCATTGTATTCGATCTGAAGAGCAACACAGTGTTGGGAACCATCGCGGCGGCCGATGACGCGGATGGAATCATCTACGACCCCGCGAGCAACCATGTGTTCGTGGCTTGCGGTGATTCGGCATGTCTCATCGGGATCGCGACGGATGTGGACCCCAAGGGAGGCAAGGCAGATGCCCCGATTGATCTGGGCGGCAAGCCGGAATTTCTGGCGTCCGATGGACAGGGAAAAGTGTTTGTGAATCTGGCCGACAAGGCGCAGCTTGCCGTCGTCGATACGAAGACAATGAAGGTGCTCACCAAATACTCAACGGCGCCCGGGACGTCGCCGACGGGCTTGTCGATGGACCGAGAGCATGGGGTTTTGTTCATCGGATGCCGAAATCGGAAGATGATCGTGATGAATGCGAAGGATGGGACGATCCTGGCAGATCTGTCAATCGGACCGGGCGTGGATGCGACGGCATTCGTGGGCGGTAGTGCGTTTGCAAGCTGCAGCGACGGGACGCTGAGCGTCATTCGCGAAACCACGCCGGGGAAATATGAGGTGACGGAAGTCGCCAAGACGGCGCTGGGGGCGCGGACGATGGCGGTGGATGGGCATACGGGGGTTGCTTATCTTCCGACGGCGGACATGGCGCCCAATCAGGGCGGCGGCCGGCCCACCCCGTTGCCGGGAACATTCAAAGTGGTTGTCGTGGCGAAATCGGAGAAGCCATAAAGTTCAGTTCGTTGAAGTCACGATCGTCAGATCGACTGAATATGCGCGTTCTTATTGTGGAAGATTTTCAGCCGCTGCGGGAATCGCTCGTGCAGGGTTTTCGTGAAGCGGGGTTTGCGGTGGATGAGGCCTCGGACGGTGAATCGGCGCTGTGGCACGCGCAATCCGGCGAGCATGATGTGATCGTCCTGGACCTGATGCTCCCGAAGGTCGACGGGATGACGGTGATCCGAGAATTGCGCGAACGTGAGTCGCCATCGCATATTCTGGTGCTCACGGCAAAGGACACGACAGAGGACAAAGTTCGGGGATTGGACCTGGGAGCGGACGACTATGTGGTCAAACCGTTCGAGTTCGCGGAACTTTTGGCGCGGGTCAAGGCCCTGGTCCGGCGGAAATACGAGAAGAAGAGCTCGATCATTCGGGTGGCCGACCTGGAGATCGACACTTCCCGGCGAGTCGTCAAGCGAAATGGAACAGCCGTCGAATTGAGCGCGAGGGAATACGCGCTTCTGGAATATATGGCGCTAAACGCGAATAATACCGTCTCGCGCACCGACATCTGGCAGCACGTGTCGGATTTTAACGCTTCGCTGGAGAGCAATGTGATCGACGTGTTCATCGGGCTGCTGCGCAAAAAGCTGGAGCGCCCCGGTCTGGCGAGGCTGATTCACACGAAGCGCGGGCAGGGATATATGTTGGGGGACACGGGATTGAAGGAATGATGTCTTCGCTGCGATTGCGAGTGTTGATCTGGACGACGTTGGCGACGGCGACGATGCTCGCGCTGCTGGGGGTGGGGATCTACTATTCCATGCGGCAAACGCTTCTGTCGGAATTCGATCAGGCCATTCTGGCACAGGCTCGAGCCCTGGCGTCGATGACGGAGCAGCATCGCGACCGCGCGAAACTTGAGTTTGACGCCGAGCAGATGCCGGAGTTTTGGGGTCAAGTCCGGTCGGAATTTTGCCCGATATGGATAGACGGGCAAGACGTGCTGGCCCGGTCGGATTCGCTGGTGACCGGAAATCTTCCCCGGCCCAATCCGGGAAATGCGCCGGAGTATGTCGACACGATTCTGCCCGATGGACGCCACGGACGGTCGGTGAGCGAACGTTTCACGGCGCTTTACGAGGAATCCGAAGGCCCACCGGGAAAACCTCTGACCGGCGTGGTGACGGTCGTGCGGGACACGATTCAACTTCATCACACGATGGAACGAATGGGGTGGATGCTGCTGGGGCTTTGCAGCGCGGCAATCGTGATATGCGGGATGGTGCTGATGGCGGTAATCAGCGGAGCGGTGGGGCCGATCAAGCGGCTGGCCTGGGAAATCGAGTCGGTCGAAGAGACGGATTTGGCGCATCGATTCGATCTGAAGGGGGTGCCACGGGAATTGGCGCCCATGGTGGATCGCTTGAATGGGCTGCTGGCACGATTGGAGGGAGGCTTTGGGGGGGTCCAAGAACGGGGCCCTGTTCGGGGCGGGGTGGGCCCGCGCGCTCTCGGGGGCGACCGAGGGGCCGGGCGGGGGTGATCCCGCTCCGGTGAGCCAGATCACCCTC
>CAZCKE010000163.1:0-8504 GCA_964499005.1 uncultured Tepidisphaeraceae bacterium | reverse complement strand
GCCCCGCCTCCCGCCAGATCCGTTCCACGCGCTTGTGGTTCACCTGCCACCCTTGTCCATGGCCGCAACGACGAAACGTCGAAAAAGAGCGAGCTAATCGCCAAGCTCACCAAACTCTTTGCTGACGCGGCCCAAGGGCGGCTAGAGGACAAGGAGCTTGCGGACAAGCTCAATTGCTGGCTTCCATCGAATCTGCGGCCGGAAGTTAAAGAGGCGCAAGCGGAAGGATAGCCGTTAACGCAGCCGAGTAGCTATCGAGCCGGACCGGGTACGTCCTGATCCGGCTTTTTTTTGTTTCGGAAAATTGGAAGACGATTAATGGACCACGAAAAAAGGAGGATGGTAGTAGGTGGATAGAAAGCAATCACCTCGATCATGCGCAGAATTAACACGTTGAATATATGAATTGATCGAAACGAGGAAGGATCATCGCGTCATGCTGACGCACGCAAGGAGCTAATCAACTACGTGTTTGCAGAATATTGAATTAAAAATCTCGAATGTAGAAATGCTTCTTGAAGTTCTCAAGACCATTGATAACATCTGTAGTCATTGCTTTCTGAGGGCTCGATTATTGGCGAGTCCGGTTTTCGCAAAAATAACGCAATAAGGTCGCGATCAACTTCTACTCCATCAGGAGGGGTTATGTCTTTGCGCGGCGCACTACGGGGCTATTGGGCGGCTTTTTCGGGGCGAAATAAACTCCATTCCAAAAAATCGAAATCCCTGAAAAGAGAGCGCGATATTCGGGATGCGGTTGCCTTGGCTATTGAGCCGTTGGAACACCGCATTCTTTTCAGCTGGGATACCACGACGGCATTGGTCGCTTCCACAAACCCATCCATATATGGCCAGTCGGACACGTTCACCGCTACCGTCACGGTCGTCTCGCCAGGCACCGGCACTCCGACCGGTACCGTGACATTTCTGGACGGTACGACCACCCTGGGAGCGGGCACATTGAACGGATCGGGTGTGGCGACGTTTAACATCTCTACACTGATTGTCGGAAGTCATTCCATCACCGCTTCTTATGGCGGAGATAGCAGCGACAATTCAAGTGTTTCGTCCGCATTGACCGACGCAGTCGATCAATCCTCCACGACCACGAGCCTCAGCCTTTCATCCAGCAGCTCCGTTGCCGGACAGCCGATTGTGCTGACCGCAACCGTTTCCGCTGTATCGCCTGGAGCCGGGAACCCGACGGGCGTCGTTACGTTCCTAGATGGGACCACAAGTCTCGGCGCGGCCACCGTGAACTCGTCGGGCCAAGCCATCTTTACATCGACAGCCGCGGTGCTCGGCAGCAATTCCATCACCGCTGTTTATGGCGGTGACAGCAGCTTCGCCACGAGTACATCGTCGGGCTCCTCCCTCACGGTAAGCCAGGCGAGCACAACCACAACATTAACAGCGCCCACCAACGCGCCCACTGTGGGCAGCTCCATCACATTTACAGCGGTGGTGACGGCGAATAGTCCCAGCGTCGGCATTCCGACCGGCACCGTGACGTTCTACGACGGCACAACATCGCTTGGCACAGGTACGCTTGATAGCACGGGCACCGCCACATATTCGACGTCCAGTCTTGCTTCGGGCAGTCATTCGATTACCGCCGCTTACGGTGGCGACACCAACAATAACACCAGCACATCATCCGCGCTGACCGTGTATTCGACCAACCTTCCATTCAGCGATGATTTCAACAGGTCGGATAGCACCGGTCTGGGTAGTTCATGGACGATTACGACCGGCGGCTTTGACGTCTCCAGCAATCAGGCAGTTTCGACAGACGGATCGTTCGCGGAGGTGAATGGCGTTTCAGCGCCGGATGCCAGTGTCTCTGCCGACATCAATTTGGACGGAATGACCTCCGGTCAACCGGGCGAGGGATTGGCGTTGCGTATGGCGTCCAATTCGATGTATTTGGCACAGATCGAGCGTTCGTATGGAGGTTACCTTGCTCAAATTCTGGTTGATTCAGGAGGTAGCTGGTCCTTGCTGACCTCGAATAATCTGGGTTGGACTGACGTGACCGGTACGCTGAAGTTTGTCGCGGTCGGGCCTAATCTGGCGCTCTACGTCAATGGAAGCGTGGTCGCTTCAATACAGGACTCGACCGTCACGGCGGCTGGTGATGTTGGAATTTACGCGTACGAAGCCGGAGGCGTATTTGACAATTTCTCAGCGGCCGCAGCCGGACCGTACGTGCAAAACAACGCGAGCCTTTCCTTCAACGATAACTTCTCGCGCCCCGACAGCCCTTTCCTCGGCAGCTACTGGGCTATCAACTCCGGAGATTTCGTGCTGTCAGGGGACCAAGCTCTCGCGACCACAGGATCGTTCGCCAGCGTCAACGGGATTAGTGCAGCTGACGTCAGCGTGTCGGCGACCATCAATCTGGATGGAATGACGTCCGGTCAACCCGGAGAAGGGGTGACTGCGCGCGTTGGCTCTAATTCAATGTATTTGGGCCAGATTGTTCGTTCTTACGGTGGTTACCTGGCGCAGATATTGGTGGATTCGTCGGGCACCTGGTCCCTGCTGACCTCCAACAATTTGGGCTGGAGCGATGTGACAGGGACCATGACTTTTGACCTTGTAGGGCCTGCATTGGGTCTCTACATGAACGGAACGCTAGTTGCCTCGATTCAAAACTCGGCTGTCACGGCCGCCGGAGGCGTCGGGATTTATGCAGCGGAGAACGGGGGTATCCTCGGCGACTTCTCGGCTAGCGCCATCGGTCCTTACCAACAGAACAATGCGACCGTGCCATTTAGAGATGATTTCTCCCGGGTGAACAGTCCATTTCTAGGCAGTTACTGGGCTATCAATGCCGGTGATTTTGTTTTGTCAGGCGACCAGGCTTTTTCCACCGATCCCAGCAATTCCTTTGCGAGCGTCAATGGACTCAGCGCCGCCAACGTTAGCATCTCAGCCACGATCGATCTCGACGGAATGACTTCAGGGCAGCCGGGCGAAGGTCTCACCGCGCGCGTTGGCTCGAATTCAATGTATCTGGGGCAGATTGTTCGGTCGTACACCGGCTATCTCGCACAAATTCTGGTTGACTCTTCTGGCAGTTGGTCATTGTTGACCTCCAACAATATGGGCTGGGGCAGCGTGGCCGGCAGTACGCTTCGATTTGACGTGATCGGGACCAGCATGGGCCTCTATGTCAATGGTACGCTCGAAGCCTCGACGACGGACTCCGCCGTGACTGCCGCGGGTGCCGTGGGCATTTACGCCGCCGAGAATGGGGGCGTATTGGGTAATTTCTCGGTGCAGACTACCGCTTACAGCCAAGCTAACGCGACCTTGCCGTTTACGGAAACCTTCACCGGACCTGACAGCCCATTCATCGGAACCTACTGGTCAATCCTGAACGGCGACTTCGTACTGTCCAATGATAAGGCGGTATCCACGGCCAGCGGTAACGGGAACATCTCGCTGGCAGTCGTGAACGGCATCACGACATCGGACGCTGAAGTTTCGGCTGACATTGACGTCAGCAACACGGGGAGCTTTGGCTTCGGTGGAGTGGCCGCCCGGGTCTCATCCGCCGGCGAGTATTTGGCACGGTTTCGGCGGGTTTACGGGCAGGTCGTTGCGGAGGTTGGTATTGTTCAAAATGGAGTATGGACTGGCTTGGATTCGGAGAACGTTAACACGAATTCTGGCACTGTGCGCCTCGAGGTGATCGGGTCGTCCATCCAGATGTATCTCAACGATACCTTGGTTGCCGCCGGAACTGATAGCACATTCAGCTCGGGAGGGATCGGCATCTATTCCAATGATGCCAACGTAACATTCGACAATGTTGCAGCATCTGCGGTGACCATTCCAACGCCGACTGATGCGACACTACCGTTCAGCGATGATTTCGCACGAACGGGCTCGACATTAATGGGCGCCTACTGGACAGAACAAGAAGGCGACCTGGCCGTATCAAATGACAGCATTACGAACGCGGTGTCGGGGATTTCATCGGCGACGGTTAACGGCATTTCAGTGGCAGACATCGTGCTAAGCTCCACCGTTGATCTCACCCAAGGCGATCCTGGCAGTGGAGCGAGCGTCGGTCTCGATGCTCGCATCACGAGCTCGGGACGATATCGAGGCCAGATTTATGAATGGGAGCATGGATACACGGCACAAATTTGGCGGGAAGACGGCACCACCTGGACGCTTCTTGCATCCGGTGCAGTTCAAAGCGGCACAGGGACCTTACGCTTTGAGGTCATTGGCTCATCCTTGGCACTCTATTTCAACGGCGACCCCGTAGCGGTCGGGACCGATAGCACTTACAGCGGCACCGGAGCCATCGGTTTCGCGATGGATGGGGACCACTTCTCTAAGTCGCTTACACTAGGCAACTTCAGTGCGACGGTGCCGGCGACTCCGCCGACGCCCACTAATGCGACGCTTACATTCACCGACAATTTCAATCGAGCGGATTCATCGATTATTTCCTCCTATTGGTCTGTCCCACAGGGAACAGTTGCGGTTGGTGAAGACAAGCTGATGACGCTCGTCGGAGCCCCGTCGCAGGTGCTATTGAACGGCGTTTCCGAATCCGATGTCAGCGTTCAGGCAAGCATCGACATGAGCTTGGGGGGTTCACCTTCGAGCACAACAGCCGGCTTGGATGCTCGGGTATCGGGCGACAACGAATATCGTGGCCAAGTCGTTCTCAGTAGCGGCGTCTATTACGCTCAAATTCTCTCCGAGGTGAGCGGTACCTGGACCACGCTCGATTCGCGTGTGATTTCGTGGCCGCTGGTCAACGGCAGGCCCTCGGGAATGGGTACCGGCACGTTGAGGTTTGATCTGAATGGCTCTTTCCTGGGCTTGTATCTGAATGACCAGCTTGTCGCATCAACGAACGACAGTTCAGTCACGGCGGCAGGAACGATCGGGTTATTCGCTGACCAAGCGGTCAGCTTCGATAATTTCAGTGCCTCGGAATTTGTTGCGCCCACGCCAGTCGATGGGTCTCTGACATTCGATGACAATTTCAATCGCGCCGACAACTCGGTCGTTCTGTCCGCGAGCTGGGTGCAGCAGTCCGGTGACATGGCTGTCGCGAGCAATCAGCTTCAAGACATGGCTTCCGGTAGCTCATTGGCGACGGTGTTGGGAATTAGTCAGGCGGATGTCATTGTGAGCGGGCAGGTAAACGTTCCGGACGGTCAGGCCATTGGTCTAGTCGCGCGGTACGGCGGAGCCGGAAGTTCCGATTACTACCTCGGCGAATTGTCCGCATCGGGTGGCGCGGAGATCTGGAAGAGCGTCAGTGGGACATTGACTGAATTGGCCAGCGGTACTTCATCCACCAACTCGGGGTTGTTGCGATTCGAGGTTGTTGGGAACCAATTGCAACTTTTCTTGAACGATGTGCTTCTCACCAGCGCTACGGACTCCAGCATTACCGGCACCGGCACGGTTGGCATCGCGGCGAATCGGAGTGTCTTTGACGGCTCGGGGAGTGCGACGCTCGATAATTTCGATGCTCGTGAGCCGCTGAGTATTCCGAACGGGGTGTTGGCCATTTCGACGGGCAGTTCAGCCAAGGTGGATTTCTGGATGCCAGGACTCGCCCTCACGAATTTGATGACGGGCGACTTTAATGGTGACGGCAAGACGGATGTGGTGGGCTACGACTCAGCAACCGGCAATTGGGTCGTTGGGTTGTCTCAAGGTGAATCCGGCTTCACCACCCAGGTCTGGGGCAACTGGTCGACCGGCACCACGTGGAGTCATGTGATGGTGGGTGACTTTAATGGCGATGGGTTGTCTGACATTGCTGGATATGACGCGAGCACAGGGACTTGGCACGTCGCGATGTCTAACGGCAACTCCTTTACCACGACAACCTGGGCCACCTGGAGTTCGTCGGATACGTATCAATACGCCGTTGTCGGCGACTTTAACGGCGATGGACGAGACGACATTGCGGCGTGGGATGCTTCCACCTTAAAGTGGGCCGTAGCCCTCTCCAACGGGGTGACCTTCACCACTGCCGTCTGGGGAACAGAATCGTCCGGGACATCCTGGGGCGCGGTAGTCGCTGGAGATTTCAATGGTGATGGGCGCACCGATCTGGCCGCGTACAATGCGAGCACCGGCGCCTGGCATGTACAGCTTTCTTCAGGAACGGCGTTCACTGATAGCGTCTGGACGACGTGGGATTCATCCGTCAGCTGGACCAATATTCACGCGGCCGATTTCAATGGAGATGGGCTTACCGATTTGATCGCACAGGCACCGGGGAGCAGTTCCTGGAAAGTGGCCATCTCCAGCGGTAGTGGGTTTACCAACGCAAATTGGGGTACGGAAGCCAACAATCTGGTCAATCAGCAGATTGGTGACTTCAACGGCGATGGTAAAGCCGATATCGCCGGCCAAGTTTCTGGCACCAATCAATGGCGTGTAGAAACGTCCACGGGCAGCGATTTCACGGACCAGTACTGGCTGACTACTTCAGCAGCGATCAGCGTTCAAGGTGTACTAGCTGGTAACTTGGCGAACCTCAGCCAGCTTGCGGCAAAGGACTTCGAAACCGTTTACAACAACATTCAGTACGAGCCCTACAACGGCGAAATGAAGGGCGCGGATGCCACCCAGCAAACAGGGCGCGGGAACGACTGGGATCAAGCGGCATTGCTGATCCAATTGCTCAACCAGGATGGGATTCAGGCCCAGTATGTGTCAGGGCTGATTTCAGTGCCGACGGCGGAGGTTCTTAACTGGCTCGCCGTGAAGGATACCACTGCGGCAGTCGGTGTTTTGGATGCCGCCGGGCTAGATCCCACGGTCGTGAATTCCGGTGAACCCAACGAAGCGATTGAGTTCAATCATGTCTGGGTCGAAGCGCTATTGCCGGGCTCCGATGGCTTGGAATGGCGTCCGATGGATCCCTCGTTCAAGTTCCAGACGCTTCAAGCCGGCATTCCGGGCATGGCGACATCAGTGCCGTTCGATGAAACGGGTTTTCTCTCCGGGTACACACCCGAATTGCCCGTCGAGTATTACGAGGATCAAATCGCCGCCTATCTGGCGGCAAATGATCCGACGCAGTCGATTGCCGATGTGCCTTTCAGCGGCTCGATCATCGCTAAACAGTTCACCACCATTCCAAGTGGATTGCCCTATACCATAGTGGGCAGCACGACCGCGTATGCAACCGTTCCCACGACGATGCAGGATCGCGTTCGGATCCGTTTGGAGGATATTGTCTTTGGTGGCATTTGGGAAACGCCCATTGACTACACCGTCTCGGTTCCCGATGTTTCGCTGGACACCATTACGATTACTTACACCCAGGCGGCGAACGGCAATTACATGCCCGAACTTCGCATCAACGGGCAGATCGTTCAGGCCAACAGCAACGCGTATGTTGTCAACGGCGACGACATGAGGCTCGTGCTTGACGACTATAACGCGGGCAGCACCACGGTTTACAGTACGTCATCTTACGACCGTAATCCCGGCATCACGCTGGCCATCGGTCTAGATGCCGATCAGTTCTCATCTGCCTCGGTCGCCGCGCTGCAGGGAAAAGTTAACTCTGAAGCTTTAAGTGTCGCGGAAGGAGGCAGCACGACCACATCTACCGTGCTGGCCGATGAACTGTCGCTGGGCATCATGGAATACTTCAAGGCGCGCCAGCAGCAAAAACAAATTCTCTATGGATTGGACAATCTGAACTACGTCCAGTTGAATGTCGGCAACGGTGTCCTTTCCGGTGATCCCGGCCAGATCCAATATGATTGGAACGCCAGCGCTCCGATCCAATCGAATACCATTTACTTCGATGTTCAGGAAGCATCGACCGATTATTTGCAGCCCAACAGTTCCGCCGACAGCGGGGAGGCGCTTGATCCCGCTTCGGACATGGAATTCCTGACTGGATCGAACCTGGAATCGCAGATCATCGAGACGCTCTTTGATGGCGAGGCGCTCTCCATGGTCAACGGCTTTCAATGGGCAAATGAAACAGGCGTGCCACTTCTTACCATCACTAGCTCTAATGAATCTTCGATGATCTCGGAAATGACGGTTCCCCTGAGCTACAAGCTGTTGGTCGAAAACTACGTCTCTGAGGGCTATACGGTGACAGTACCTCGCGACCTGATCACAACTTCCGACTGGTCGGGAACGGTAATTGAGTTGCAAAACATCACTTCCACGAGCTTCGTAGAAGCGGATTTGGTTGCTGGACGATCTTTGACACATGGTGCGACCTATCTCAGATGGGTTTGGCTCAAGAATCATCTCAATCAAGGGGTTGCTAGCAGCGCTTCGCCCAACACTTCGCCAAATAATAATCCTCCCCCTGCTGCTTCAGCGTCTAATCCGGGTCACCCCAACGGTGGCGATCCGGTTGATTTGGCGACGGGCTCTTTCGTGCGGAGTGACAGTGACATTTCGATACCGAATATCGGCTTTCCGCTCGAGTTCAATCGGACTTATGTTTCCGGCATTACAACGGACATTGGCCT
>CAZCKE010000162.1:748-8511 GCA_964499005.1 uncultured Tepidisphaeraceae bacterium | reverse complement strand
ACGGTGGAGGGTTAAGTCCGTGCAGCCTGGCGGAGGAGGAAACGAGGCTTGTGGCGAATCACCTATGCGGCAGACTTCGCCGTTGTGTTTTTTCGATTCTCCAGCTCTCCAGCGGCTGGGCGAACAACCAATACGCTATTCCACCCATACCGGCTTACTTCAATTCCATGCGACGCAAAATCCGTGTACCAATTCCCATCCGCTACGTAGCGAAACCGATATTCACCCGGCTCAAGCGCTGTCTCCGCTATCCACCATCCATCGCCCGCAGGTCGCATTGGGATGGCATTCGCGGCCCAGCCGCTGAAATCGCCCGCTAATTTCACTTCCCGTGCGATCGGCCGGTAAAACCTGAACTCAACCGTCCCATCATCCCGAATGCTGGTCATTGTTTTGTTCCTACGCCCACGCAGTAGAACAAATGTTGTGCCACATCGGATTCTTCCTCATGATTTGCCCGACCATCTCGCGAATCAGGGACAAAAGCGGCCTTTTCCCCGGCTTAATTCCAATACTTCACGCCCTTTTCCATCCGATCTTTTTCATCGGCACGGCGGTAGGGCAGGTCAACTGAATCTGCGCAAATCGGCCAAACAAATAGCAAATTCCACTTCCATGCTCAGCAATTACGCAATACGCCACGCCTGTTACCGACATCGATTTACTACGTTTGTCAATCATCCTATCGACTTATTTCGATAGGACTTATAGGCAGCGCCAGTTTTTATTGCTGCGCGAAAATTGCCGCTCTTGTCCGCAGGATAATGTTCTTCATCAGCACCCCGTTCAGAAACAATCTCGAACATGAAATTATCGCCCCATGCTTTCGTAACACGGTCACGCTCGCGCTAAGTCACAACGGCGGTATTGAATTTGCAGATTATGCCGCCGCAATCGCGCGCCTCGGGAAATCCGCTGATGGCAATTTGCGAATCGCGCCAGTGAATGAGACAAAAGAATGCTCATTGACATCTAACATCGTGCGGTTCTAATTTGTTTCGAGCATTCGCCCTCTGTCGTGGGACATCTGCTGCTGGCGCTTGAACTTCGGGAAGGAGTCATCTTCGTTTCATCAGGCATTGCCGCTTCCGTTTTAGCGCTATCATGCCTTTGTCTTTCGTCGCAGTGACTGGGGAGAACGTGGCGATTTGCCGCACGCAGGACGCGAATTGATTTCCGCCTCCTGCTGACCAACTATTGCGCAAGGGAGATACTCTTTGTTTCTCCTGCCGCGTGTTGGCGCACCAGTGCTTTGAATAAAAAATCCGTTACGGAAGGTATACTGGCGATTTATGCGCGTCTTCATGCTCGGGTGGGAGTTCCCACCCTTCATCAGCGGCGGACTTGGGACCGCATGCTACGGGCTTACCAAGGCGATGAGCACCATCGGCACGGACATCATGTTTGTCCTGCCCAGGCCCGTCGCAACCCCATTTTCCACCCACGTCCGCCTCGTCAGCCCTCGCGCCGGCTCACCGCTTGCCTCGCCCACCACCGAATTCCGCCTCGATGAATTCGAGCACGTCACTTTCCGCACCATCGATGCCCAGCTCGCCAATCCTTATCAGTCCGCCGCCCAATACACCCCCCAGGCCATCGATCAGACCCGCACCCACGGCGTTAAGGCCACTGTCGTCGAGCCTGCTCCTCTTCCGCCGTCTCACTCTCTTGCCCCCGAGCCTGCTCTGTCCGGGGCCGTCCCCAGTTTCATCGGCGCCGGTCAACAAAATACGAATATCCAGTACGCTGGCGATCTCTTCGGCGAAATCCAGCGCTACGCAACCCTCGCCAGCGAAATTGCCCGCAATGAAAGCTTCGACGTCGTTCATGCCCACGACTGGATGACCTTTCCAGCCGGCCTCGCCGTCGCCGGCATCAAGGGCGTCCCCCTGGTCGTCCACGTCCACAGCACCGAATTCGACCGCTCCGGCCTCCATGTCGATCAGCGCATCTACGACATCGAACGTCGCGGCATGCACGGAGCCATGAAAGTCATCGCCGTGAGCTATCTCACGCGTAACCTCATCGTCCATCACTACGGCGTCGACCCCTCCAAGGTCGAGGTCGTCTACAACGCCATCGAATCCAACGGCAACGGCTTCGATCTCGACAAATACAACATCCACAAAGACGAAAAAATCGTCCTTTTCCTCGGTCGCATCACCATGCAGAAGGGTCCCGAGTATTTCCTCGCCGCCGCCAAAAAAGTCCTCGAGGTCATGGACAACGTCAAATTCGTCATGGCCGGCTCCGGCGACATGATCCGCCGAACCATCGAAATGGCCGCCTCCATGGGCATCGGGCACAAAGTCCTTTTCACCGGCTTCCTTCGCGGCAACGACGTCGAAAAAGTCTTCAAGATGGCAGACCTCTACGTCATGCCTTCCGTCTCCGAACCCTTCGGCATTGCCCCCCTCGAAGCCATGAGCCACGATGTCCCCGTCATCATCTCCAAACAGTCCGGCGTCTCCGAAGTCCTCACCCACGCTCTCAAGGTCGATTTCTGGGATATCAATGAGATGGCCAACAAAATCATCGCCGTCCTCCGCCACCCGCCCTTGGCCAGCACCCTGCGCCAGCACGGCTCCTTCGAAATCCGCCGCTTGAGTTGGACCGACGCCGCCCGTTCCTGCGTCAACATCTATGAAGAAGCCCGCCACGCGATGAACGGAAAAAAGTAATCCCCCTCCTCTCCCGGACTAGCCACTTCAGTGGCTAGCCGAACCGCTTCCCCCAACAAATCCCTCAAATTTCCCTCTCCACCAGCTTCTTCAACAGCCACATCTCCCCCTGATGCCCGGCCTCATCGTGCAGCCCATGCAAAATCGACCACCGCAGCGTCCTCCCCTTTGACCGATCTCCGACCAATGCGTTCATCTCCTCCACGCTCAATCTCCCCAACGCTGCTGCCAATTCCTCCAGTTGCTCCATCAGTTTTTCTTTTACCTCCCCCAGTGTCGGCCACTCCTTCACTTTGGCAGGCTCGCTATTCCAATGGAATTTATCCACCCAGTCTTTTGGGTAACTGGTCGCTTTCCCTTTCGCAGGCGTCACCGACAACATTTCCACGACCACCAGCGAATGTCCCGCGTGCCACAGAATATGATTATTCAGTCCCGGCGGAGCGTACTTGGCTTGCTCTTCCGTCACCCCCTCCAAAATCCGCAGCGTCTTCCCTCGCACGTCCTTCGCCAACATCACCATCGTCTCATCAATCATAAATCCCCTTCGATTTCAGATGCCAATGCTACGACCCGCCTAATTCCTTCTTCGCCGCCGCCAGTTTCTTCCTTTCATCATCCAGCATCTGCTGATACCCCGATCCCATCGTTGTCGGTTTCTCCCCTAAAAAACGTTCCAGCAGATCCACCTTCGCCTCCGACACTGCCGCCTTCACTTTCGCGCTCTCTTTGACCTCCGCATCCGCGATGTTCGCCGCCGCCTGCGGATGGTTCACGCTGAAGTAAACCCCAACGGCCACCCCCAGCGCAAAGATGATCGCATGGATCGCCAACCTCATAAAAACGCTCCCGGCAAATACAGGATCATTCAATTCACCTTGTCCACCTGTGTCAGACGTGCCTGAAGGTCTTTGTATCGCTGTTCCTGCTCTTTTTCCTGTGCGACGTAGTCGCCCTCTTTATCGTAGCTGAATCCGTCATACGCTCCGTCCAGCTTGGTCGGCGCGCTATGATTTTTGCATGCATTGATCCACGTGTTCAATAAATCCATCTTCGCGCGGATCACTCGCATCTCGGCCTTGTCCTCAATCTGCTCCGCCTCCTTTTTATGTTTCACGTGAAACCAGACACCTCCGCCCACCGCCGCCGCCACCACAATCGCGATAACCCATTTCATATTGCCCTCGCTGTCAAAAGAAGTGCCCCTCCCAACAGCCGGGCATTATACATCATTCGTCATTCGAGTTTCGTCATTCATTCGGATTTCCGGTTTCGGGTTTCTGATTTCCTCCCTGCACGTTACCTTTCCTCATGTGAATACGGTCCTAAAACATCTCCTCCCCGTTCTCCAACTTACCCGCATGGCCCTGGTCTTCACTGCACTGGCCGACAGCGGCTGCGCCCTGCTCCTCTGGGCCTCTTCACAAACCTCTGAAAACGCCCCATCTTTCTGGCATCTCCTTGATCCCACTCAATGCATCGCCATGGTTTGCATCTCCATTGGCCTCTACGGCTTCGGAATGAGCCTCAATGACATCATCGATCGCCGCCGCGACCAGCAAATCTCTCCGAATCGCCCACTCCCCAGCGGCCGCATCGGCGTCATCGGCGCTCACGTCATCTCTGCCATCCTCATTCTCATCGCCCTTGTTGCCGCCGAAGTCTTCTCCACCTCTCCCGGCCACTCTCACATCAGCCTTCTTCTGGTCGTTTTCACCGCCGCTCTCATCACCTACTACGATTTTGCCGCCAAATATCTAGTTGCCCCCGGCCTGCTCGCCCTGGGCCTCATTCGATTCCTTCATGCCACCATCGCCGCTCCAACCGTTCCGGTCATTTGGCACCCTCTCTTCCTTCTTAACCACGTTGCCATCCTTTCCGCTGTCGCCTATCACTGGGAGCAAAAACGCCCTGCACTTCGCCCCGCCCATTGGTGGTCCTTCGTTCTTGGCCTTACAGGCCTCAATCTCCTCATCATCGGATTGCTCGCTTGGCGCCGTGCTCATCATATCTGGCCCCAGCCCAACCTCGATTTTCATCAAATCATCCAAATTCTCGACTTTCGCCTCGCCCTGCTAGGCCCGCTGACTGCCGCCATCACCTTTTGCGCTTTGGCCTTCTGGATTCGCCGTCAAAACCCTAATCCCCGCGATGCGGGCCAAACCCTCATGCTGACGGGCTTGCTATGGCTTATCGTTTATGACGCCACTTTTGCCGTTTCTTACGTTAGCATTCTGGCTGGCCTTCTAATCCTCATGCTTCTGCCCATCGCCTATTTCTCTGTTCTGGTGATGCGCTGGTGGAGCAAGCTGATGCTTTTATCGCAAAGGCCTGAATTTAAACGAGTAGAAACCTGAAATATCCATAGGCCAATCCCTTAGTTGGCCAATAGGCCTTCTCAGCCCTCAGAACCGGCATAGTTGCTCTTGAACTCTTATTTTAGCTTTGCGTAATTTTCTGTCGTGGCGCAGGTTTTTTCTTGACGCACCCCCCTTGGTGAGTATAGATTTTCATATGCTCCCTATGTGGTCTGTTCATTTCCGACCGGGAGTCTTTAAGATATGGCGGAATTGGATCTTCCAGTTTTTAGGGTTTCCTGTCGCCGTTGTGTAAGTTGACAACTAAAAAACAACAGGGCAAGTCGGCGGTGGTCGCCGACTCCCCCGAGTGGTTGGGCAAGAGCCCGGTGTTTCTGCGCGATCGGTTCGACTCCTTCCCTTGGGGTTCTGATAATGGGCCTTTTTTTATCGCGTTTCTACGATCCGCAGTCCTGCCGGCATTTCCCATTTTGAAAGGAGCTTCTCTATGAAGCGCTTCTCAAAGACGAAGGGTTTTACCCTCGTCGAACTGCTGGTGGTAATCGGGATCATCGCGTTGCTGATCTCGATTCTGCTGCCCAGCTTGAACCGAGCCCGTGAAACGGCTAACCGGGTCAAGTGCGCCAGCAACCTGCGCCAAATCGGCCAGGCCATCCTGCTCTATTCCAACGAGAACCAGGGCGCCTATCCGCGCACTATCTTCGGTAGCTCGTATCCCTGCGTTCCGCAGGTCATCGGTTACAACGCGGCGTGCGTCATCGCTGGTATCGCTATCCCCAACCCGGGCAATGGCGATCCCTTTGGCACCACCTCCCAGGCCAACACCGTTTGGTGGAACAGCGTGCCCCAGGCCTTGTTCCTCCTGTTGCGGACTGAAGATATCGGTTCGGCCGTCTTCGTATGTCCCAGCACCGGCGCGACCCCCGATAAATTCGGCGGTGGCACTTCCACGGCGCTGAACCAGGTCAACTTCAGCGTCATCAACCTTAACCTCAGCTACAGCTATGCCGATCCGTATCCGGATCTCTCGGCTCTGGGCACGGGTTACCGCTTGACTGTTGGCATCGACCCGACGTTCGCGGTCGCTGCTGATATCAACCCCGGCACTTCCGGCGCCGGTGGCGCGGATAACGTCATGGGCGTTGACACGGCCAGCACCTTTCAGCAGATCAAGTTTGGCAACAGCAACAACCACGGCAAAGACGGACAGAACGTCCTCTATGCCGACGGTCACGTGGAATTCCAGAACAACCCGTTCGTGGGCACCAATCGCGACAACATCTATACTCGCGGTGGTATCACCTTCCAGGGCCTGGACAACACGATGCAGAACTTGGTTGAATCCGCCTACGCGGTGGGCGACAGCGTTCTGCTCCCGACCGACGACAACCAATAGGCGGCTTGTCCGCATCTTGGTCGTCTGATAGATGATATCGATGGAGCCCGCCGAGCAATCGGCGGGCTCCTTTCTTTTCCGCAGTCTCCAAATCGCAAGAATAATTGTCTGCTCTTTAAACCCATGCACATTAATATGCGGAATGCCTCCCATGCTCGACGATGCTTCCCTTCTTGTCGCCTACACCGTCAAACGCGATGCAAGCGCCTTCCGCCGGCTTCTTGAGGGGCACATCGACTTCGTCTACGCCGCGGCTCTTCGCCAGACCTCCGATCCCCATCTGGCGGATGACATCACCCAGGCCGTTTTCCTGCTTCTCTCGCAGAAAGCCCGCAGCCTCAAGCCCGGCATCCTCCTCAAAGGCTGGCTCTTCAACGCCACTCGCTACGCCGCCGCCAACGCTCTCCGCGCCCAACAGCGCCGCAAGATTCACGAACAAGAGGCTGCCGCCATGCGCCCATCCACCGTTGCCGGATTTTCTCCATCTCCATTCTCATCGGATGCTTCCGTGCCGGATCAAGCCCAATCCCACTTCGACGCCGCCCTTGCGAGCCTCAGTGAGTCGGATCGAAACGCTCTGCTGGTCCGTTTTTTCGAAGACCAGCCCTTTTCCTGCGTCGGGCAGCGGCTGGGAATTTCCGAATACGCGGCCCAGAAACGTGTCTCCAGAGCTCTGGACCGCGTGCGCCGATATCTGCTCCGCAAGGACATTGCCGCCGATTCCCTGACGGTTCCCGGTCTGCTCATCTTGTGCGCCGGGCAATCCGCTCCTTCGCACCTGCTCTCGGCTGCCTTTACCGCCATTGAGGGTGCCGCGCAGGGTGCCGTTTCGTCCTCGACCGTCTCGATTGCCAAAGGAGCTTCCAAAATGCTAATGCGATCCCACGCCAAGCTCGTTGCCCTCAAGACCACGGTCCTTTTGGCCAGCGGGTCCGTGGCGTTGGCGGTTGCCGTTGAAGCCCCTCGCCTCTCATCACCGGCCGCGCCGCCACCCGCAAACCCCCGGGTCATCCTCGCCGACCAAGCGCCGACTGCCGATTCCGATACGCAACTGGTCTACGAAGCCTGCCGCCAGTGCATGCTCTCGATCATGGATGCTCATGACCACAACGACCTTAAGGCGATTTTGGATCTCTGCTATTTCTCGCCGCAGATGGACCCACGGATGGTCGAGATGATCAAATTCGAGATCCAGGACGACCTGGTCCGTTACCATCTTCGGAAAGTGGCGTTCGATCATTTCGGCGGACGCGCACAGTTGCTGAATGTCCACGGCGAAGGCGTCGTCAATATCCTCAACGACGTTCTTGCACGCTGTACTCCTTCGGTCGCCCATATGACCGGCCATTAGGTTGCGATTACCCCCGA
>CAZCKE010000162.1:0-738 GCA_964499005.1 uncultured Tepidisphaeraceae bacterium | reverse complement strand
GACCGCGGCGAACGATAGGCCACGCCCGCTGGGACGGCGGACGTACGTCCTGGGCTGCCACGGGTGACGGAGCTTGCAGTTCGAGATCGACGCTGGGCGGGAATGGTCCCCGGAATAAAATGGTTGTTGCTTCCAGTGTGCTTGGCAACAGCAGGTGCTGACTTCCATCGCACACCATGCGCACCTGGCCGCACATGTTTGCAACGGCCGGTACGTGCCCCGCCCCACCAAGAGGCCCCCAGCCCCCGCAAGTCGCGCATGACCAAATCGTACTCGACGGTGTTGATGCCGTCGACGGCGAGCTTGGCCCGCACATCGGCTGGCACGCGCGTAGCGTCCCACGCATAAAAGGTGGCGTCCACGCTCGTGACCAGCAAATACGAATACATGACCGGCGATTCGGTCGCGATTACCCCCGACTCCTACCTTGCCAAACCCTTTGGACTATGGAACGGCTCACTCTATTTCAAAAATATCGCCGGGGATTGGAAACTGGATATCGACCGTTCGTTCCGGTTCCAATGGCAAGCCACTCCTCGCAATCCCATTGCCGGCCAAACTGAATTGCAGGTCTACTGCGCCGAAACGCAGGTCGTCGATCGAATGTACTATTCCGTGGCCGATGGCATCGAGAAGGGGACCATCACCGATCTGGTTCAGGCCCAAACGCAAATCAATACTGCCATGAAAGATGTCTGGGAAAAATCCATCAACCTTCGCTCGGACAACTTTCCGCGA
>CAZCKE010000161.1:3398-8520 GCA_964499005.1 uncultured Tepidisphaeraceae bacterium | reverse complement strand
CTTTATCTTCGCGAATTGATGCATAACTGGCAGCGGCCCGACTCGACGATCGCGCGGGCTTCGCTATTCGATCCTCAAGTATGGGCGGACCGGCAAAGCCGAATCGACCCCGATGCCCGATTCATCGGACCGGTCTGGATCGGCGCCGGACGCCAAATCCCGGCCGGGACCACCGTCATTGGTCCGACCATCTTCTGGGATGATCCCGCTTCCCGCCCTCCGATGGAAGACATCCAATGGCTGATGATCGAGCCGCGCGAAATTCCACAGGAGGGATCGGTCCAGAAGATCCCTTTGGCAGGCCGGGCTTTTAAATACTACGTATTCGACAAAATTTTCGCGACCCTGGCGTTGCTGGCAACACTGCCGTTTTATCCTCTGATCATGCTGGCGATCTGGTGGGAGGATGGCCGCCCATTTTTCTTTGCTCAAAAACGCGAAACCGAATATGGCCGCGAATTCAAATGTCTTAAGTTCCGCTCGATGCGTAAAAACGCCGAGAAGCTCAAGGACGATTTGCGAACGCAAAACCAGGCGGACGGCCCGCAATTTTTCATCTCCTCCGACCCCCGCCTCACCCGTGTCGGGCGTTTTTTGCGCAAGTACGACATCGACGAATGGCCGCAATTCGTCAACGTGCTGCTGGGCGATATGTCGGTCGTCGGCCCGCGTCCCAGCCCGCGCGTGGAAAATCAATATTGCCCGCCGTGGCGGGAAGCCCGGCTGAGCGTCAGGCCGGGAATTACCGGGCTGTGGCAAATTCGCCGCACCCGCCAGACCGGTTCGGACTTCCAGGAATGGATCAAGTACGATATCCAGTACGTCGAAAACCGATCATGGACTCTTGATCTTTGGATCATCTGGAAGACGATCATGCTGGTCGTGCGGAAGGTATCTCGAACATGACGATTCGCCCCAAGACGCAGCGTCGGGTCTTAATTTTATTGGTCGTTGCGGTGGTCCTGATCGGCTCGGGAGCGGGTGTCTGGCGCTATCGCATGGGCATCGCCCGAGCCCGGATCGAGCAGTACCGCGCCGACGGCATGCAGGCCTATAAGGCCGGCGATTATAAAAACGCGATCGAAAATCTTTACCGCTACGTACGCGTCCAGCAGGACGATGCCGACGCGATGCTCGCCTTGGGCATCTCGCGCAGCAAGGCGCCGACCCTCGACGGCTCGTACATCCAGACCTCGATCACCATTCTTCGCAAATATTGCTCGCTGAGGCCCGACGATCTGGATACGCAACACCTGCTGCTCGAATTGCAGGCGCCCATCGCCGCTTACCGGGCGCCGGCCCTGGATCTGGCGCACCAGATTCTGCACCTTCATCCCAAAGACCTGGTCGCCCTCAAAGCAATGACGCAGATCGAGGCCAAAGCGCGCAATTACGCCGACGCGATCGAACCCGCCCAGCAGTATTGCGATCTCAACCCCACCGACCTGGAAATGCAGCAAACGGTGCTGCATCTGATGCAGTTGACGGGCCAGCCGACCAGCGCGTTGCACGCCCGAGCCGACGGGCTGGCCGCACAATATCCCAATGACCCGCGTTTCATGGTTGCCCAGGCCTGGGCCTACGGATATTCCCAGGAGATCGATCAGAGTTCCGAGCAGCGCGTGGCCGACTTGGATGCGGCTCGCAAGCTTTTCCTTGACGCCTCAAAGAAGGACCCGCCCAACGTTCAATTCGTCAACGTGACGATCTACGCCCTGGATCGGCTGCACGAGTTTACCGCCGCCCAGGATCTTTTGAACCGGGGCTCGGCCAAATTCAACGATCCGGACTTGACGCGATCACTGGTCAGCCGGCTCTGGCAAAACGGCCGCTACGATCAAGTCGTCTCAAAATTGAATGATCTCAATGCGGCCAATGGCGACGTCCAATTGATCGCCCTCAAGGCGCTGTCACTGCAAGAGCTGAATAAGAAGACCGATGCCGCTGCGCTGGCCCAGAGCCTCTCCTCGCGGCAAGACGATCCGCAGGCTTACGCCTGGTCCAAAGCGCTCCAAGCTCGCTTTTCCGCATCGGACTCCGACGCCAAGACGCGCACCAACCAATACCTCGACGCTTTGGAGAAAGATCGCAACAATGCGGTCATTCATTTCCTGCTCGGCGAGTCCTATGGCCAGATCGGAGAGTTGGAACTGGCGCTCCAGTCGTACCGGCAAGCCAGCCAGCTATCTCCGGCGTGGGTCAAGCCCTATGTCCGAATCGCGCGAACTCTGATCACCCTGGGCCGCGGCACATCGCGCGAAGCGCTGGCGGCGGCCGAAGCAGCGGCGGTCGGAGGGCCGGACGATCCCGATGCCGCGATCGTTCGCATCATGGTTCGATTCGCATTTTTCGAAGGCACGCACGATCCCAATCTTTCGCGTAACCTGACCCAGGACACCGAGGACTTCCAGGCCAAGTATCCCGACAATAAATCTCTTCTGCCCATTTATGTCGCCCTGCTGGCCCAGACGGACAACCGCGACAAGGCGCTGGACATCCTGCGTTCAGTGCAGAATGAGCCGACCCAATATTCCGCCGACATGCTCCTGGATTTGGCGCACGTCAGCCGCGTGGCAAAGTTGGGAATGGAGCGTTCGCTTTATACGATTGCGGAGAAGCAGTATGGACTAACGCCTCAGGTCGCTTTTGCGGAGGCGATCGCGCTTCTGGAAGACGGGAAAGCGACGGCAGGGTTTCAACTCTTGAAAGATGCGAAAGCCAAATCCAACGCGGACGCTCCAATCTGGGACCGCAATATCTGTCTTTATCTGGAAGGCGCGCATGACGCTCATGCCGTCGATGCCTGGCGGAAGCTGGGCGACGACTATCCCAACGATCTGCAGGTTCAGGCAAGCATCCTGAGCAACAGCGAGTCCGTCTGGTCCGATCCCGCCCTGATCGATCGCGCGATCAACCGCCTCCAGGCCCTCACCGGCGATCAAAGCATGACCTGGCGTCTGGCTCGCGCGCGGCTCCTGCTGCAGGGGGATGATCTCGCAGTCTCGTCGGCGGTCCCGCTGCTCACGGACGTCATCAAGCATGATCCCGACGAAGCTCGTCCTCACATGCTGCTTGCGACGGCTTATGAAAAACTCAACAGAAGCGATGACGCCGTCAACGAATGGCAGCGCGCCTCCCAACTGGCGCCGGGTTCGCCGCAAATTACCTTCGGGCTGCTTCGCGCTTTGAATAACAGCGGGAAGTTTGACGAAGCCCGCGCGGCGTTCGATCTTCTGTCCGGTCTTTCGCAAATGTCCGACGACCTGGCGTATCAGGCCGCCGCCATCATGGCCTCGATGGGTGAAATGGATCGCGCGGAAAAAATGCTCGTGGCCCACCCCAATCCCTCGGATAAAAGGGCTCACGATGCGATGCTCGCGAAGGTCTACATTGTCCAGGGGCGCACCAATGATGCTGCCACGATTTATTTCAAGCTCGCCGACCTTCCCAGCCTCGACGTAACGACGATTCGCGAAGGCGCCGCGTTTTTCGGCTCGCAGCACGACATGGCCGCCGCCAAGAAATTCCTGGATCGCCTCGACACGATGTCTCTCTCGCCCGGCCAACGCGAATCGATCCTCGCCGACTTCCAGGAACGCTTCGGCGACGGCGCCACGGCCGCTTCGCTTTACGCCCAGGCCGTCAGCGCCGCGGGAAACGATGCCGGACCCGCGGTCGCTCAGATTGGATTTTTTATGCGGCAAGGGCATTGGAACGAGGCTCGCGACGCCGTCGCGCAGGACATCAAGAAATGGCCCGACGACGCGCGCTTTGCGACATTCAAATCCGCGATCGATTTGATCGCCGCCAATCCCGATCTGGCCAAACAGACCGTTTTGATCAGCGCCATCTCGGCCGATCCGCAGAATCCCGTCGCCGGCCAGACATTGAGCCTTGTCGCCGGCGAACCTACGGCGGGGGCGGCTCAGACGCTGAGCGGATTGCAGGCTCTTTTCTCAAAAAATCCGGATTTTCTTCCCCTGTACGAGCTGACCATCCGGGAGCTTTTGATTCTTCGCCGCAATGACGAAGCGGCGTCGATGGCCTCCCAGGCGATGGCGCATTTTCCGCAATCGGCTGATGCGGCGCAGCTCGCGGCACAAGTCGACGAAGATCTGGGCCGATGGAACGACGTATTGACCGCCGCGCACGCCTGGCAGCAGCGCGGCAAGACGCATCCTCCGCAGGCCGATGCGATGATCGCTTCAGCCGATCTGCACTTGAACATGGCGCATGACGCCGTATCCGTGCTGGCCCCTTACATTCCCAGCGCCCAAGCCAATCCCGATCAATTCCAAAGCGTTCTGGTTGGTTACGCCAACGCGCTGATCCACGATGGGCGGGAAAACGATGCCGCCCAGCTTCTGCATCCTTTGGCGGAAAAATCCCCACAGTGGCGGCGTAACTGGCTGGTCTTGGCCGCTCCGGCGCATCCCGACGCGGCATCCTCGATCGCCTGGATCGATCAGGTGCGCCCTCTCATGGATCCCAAATCGCTTGAAGATCAATGGCATCTGGCGAAGGCCTATTTGCAGTGCGCCGTCGATCACGACTATCCGGATGGTTACAAGCTGGCCGTGGACACACTCAAGCCTTTCGCCGATTCGCCGACGATTACCGTCGATGCTTTACAAACCCTGGCGGACGCCGCTTTTCCCGCTCACGATCTGGAAACGGCCGAGCGTGCCGATCGGAAAATTCTCGCGATGGATCCTTCACAAAGCGCCGTGAAGAACAATTTGGCCGATCTGCTGCGACAGAAAAATGATCCTGCCGCCTTGAGCGAGGCCGAACAGCTTGCGCGCCAGGCCATTGCCGCCAAGCCTTCCGACCCGGGCACTTCTTATTTTTATGACACGCTGGCTCGCGTGCTGCTGAAAGAGGGGCGCACTGACGACGCCATCGCCGCATTTCAGCAGGGAGACGCTCTTCAGCCGCAAAACCTGAATGTCCTGATTGGATTGGCCTCCGTCTACGCCAAAACAAATCACATGGATATGTCCGCGCGTTACCTGAACCGCATCGATGCCCTTTTATCCACAAGGCGGCCAATCAGTTCCAGTTCCAAAGCGGAACGTCGCCAGTCCAGCAGACCGTCCTCCTTTGTGATCTTGCGCGCGTA
>CAZCKE010000161.1:0-3388 GCA_964499005.1 uncultured Tepidisphaeraceae bacterium | reverse complement strand
GGGGGACGCTCCTTCGCCGCAAAACCCGAATTTCCTGATTGGATTGGCCTTCGTCTACGCCCAAACCAATAACATGGAAATGTCCCGGCCGTACCTGAACCGCATTGATGCACTTTTATCCACAAGCGGCCCAATCAGTTCCGATCTCAAAGCGGAACTCGATAGCGCCCGGCAATTAGTCAATAAGACTTCTGACAGCCGATCCGCGGCAGGCGCCGATCTTCAACCTGCCCATTAATCGTTCATGACATGTCTTAGAACTGCGGTCATTAGGACTTTTCGACAGCAGCAATCGGTTATTTGGCCTCCCCAGCAGGTCCAGAAAGGCATTTTTAACTGTCACTGTCCCTTGGCATCGGAATTGCCGTTAATTCAATCCATTGGAACAGATCGATTGAACTTAAGTCAATTATTTCAATAGACTTATGACACAAAAAGATTTGTTTTCTGCTTTTCAAGATATCGCTCGAAAGATCAGCAGCGGACCTGGAAATTGACCGATAATGGAAAAAGCGTCGGATAACTAAGCCAGACTTGCGCAAAAGAAGATTCCGCTGTCCAAAGAAGAAAAATTCCAGTTGTGGCTTGCAATATTTGCGGTATATTATTGGGCTGACGAGACAGTAATTCCCGCTCGTCGTTAACTGCTGTAAGCCGTTGCACGCAGGCCCCACGCCGGACGCCAGCGGCAGAAAGGGGATGAGGTCGTATACGTGTGATAAAATACTGAAACGTGATTTCAGATTTTGTGTCTTTGATGATCTTGTCTGTGGGTGCTTCCGGGATTTCCCGCGAAGCAATTTAAAGTGTGGGAAGCCTGTAGTTCAGGATTCCGTTCGAAATCATCACGAAGTAGCGGCCAAACTCAATCAGGTCGCGCTTCTTAAGGAGGTCGTAGCATGAAGAAGCTCTTAACATTTGCCGGCATTGGCGCTTTCGCGGCGATGCTGGGAATCGCTGCTCCTGGTCAGGCGCAGACGATTCACTCGGGTGACACTGTTGACGGTTATAAGATCACCTTCCCCAGTACGATCGGGCTTTTCGTCGACACCAGCAATGCTGACAAGCTGGTTCTCGAAAAGACCGCCATATTCAATTCGATCAGCGGCTTGGTGATCACGTTCGACAAAGTGTCGAGCGGTGCTCCGTCGAGCATCCAGATCAATACCGAAAACATCACCAACCACACCGGCAGTGATTGGGGCGCGTTTATCATGGCCCTGATCAATACCGGGAACACGACTGCCACGTTCACCAGCATCCTGCCAGGCGGAACGGGCTTTGGTTCGGGCGTTCTCAGCAGCGATCATACGATGGTCACCTACAGCGGCTTCCAAGGCGCCGGTGACACCTCGCTCTGGTCGGGCCCGGACAATTTGGTGATTAATTTCGCCGATGAGGCCGGCAGCGTTATCAACTTCAAGGAACTGCCGGTTGGCGTGCCTCTACCCGCTGCGGCCTGGCAGGGCTTGGTTGGCCTGCTCGGTCTTGGCGCGCTCCGTTACGGCAAGACTCTGAAAGCCAAGCTCATCGCCTAATTGCGGGAATGAGCCTTTGAAAATCTGCGAGGGCCGAGGGTTACACCTCGGCCCTCTTTCTTTTTTGGTGCGGGACAAATTGACAGCCTCAGCCGTGTCAATTCGTTCCATTGATATCGCGGCATAAGACGGGTAAAGATTGTTGAACGGATTTCCCATATTGGCCAAATCCATTTTGGATGACTATGCTGTCTGTGGTCATGTGGAATACGGATTGTCGCATGGCGAGTTGATGATCAGGCCTGTGGGTTGGCATCAGGTTTGTATAACCAATGCCGGAAGAAGTATGGGTGTAATGGATCATTCGTCACGCAGTGTTTCGTTTCGAATGAGCCATGTTTAAGGAGGCCAGAACATTATGAAGAAAACGATTCAAACGATGATGGTCGTTGGCGCGTTCACTGCATTCGGCATGTTTGCCGGTGCATCGCATGCGGCGACCGTCGTCAGTGGGAACACATATGACGGATGGCAGATCTCAATAGGATCTTCCGACGTGTCGTTGTTCCAGGACCCCTCGAGTTCGTCCACGTTGACGCTCGAAAAATTCGCGGTCATCAATCCGACGGATGTCAACGGGTTGGCGATCAGGTTCACCAAGACCGGCGGCTCAGCCGCGTCGAGCATCGTCCTGAGCGACGAAACGATCACAAACCACACGGGCGTTGCCTTAACCGGATTTGAATTCCTGCTCACGGGCACCTCGGCAGCTTTCGTCTCGAGCCTTACGTCGCCGTTTGCTCCGCCGACTGAATATACGTCGTTTATCTCCAGCCCGACGAGCATCATTTACACGGGGAATCAGCCCAACCTGGACACCAGCGACTGGGGATTTAACGCGGATGGCGACCTGGTCATCAATCCCGGCACGGACACCACTTTCACGCTGACGGAAATCCCGATCGGCTCCGGCGGCCCCTTTGGTCCGCCAACTGTTCCCCTTCCCGCCAGCGCTTGGGAAGCTCTCGTGGGCCTGGCCGGCTTGGGCGCGATCCGCTACGGCAAGCGCATAGTTCGTCTCTTTGCCTAAAAAATTGGCAATTTTCAGTGCCTCACAAAAAATTTCGCGGCGGTTGAGAATTCTCAACCGCCGCTTTCTTTTTTTCGCAAATAAACTGCCGATGACAGGCAAATTGATTTGCCATAATGTTGGCGTCAGTTCTGCGACGGATTGACGTCTTCATTGCCGGGCTGGAAACCGTGTTCTTCGCCAGAATGATTGCCCGGCTGAGCTTCCGGCGCCTCCGTCTTACCCTCTTGCTGCGCCATTGCGGGCTGCTCCGATTCGACGCTTCCCCTTTCATTTGATTTCTGTCGCCGCCGCGCGGCCGAGCGCTGGCCGCCCAAACGCCCGATCGCGATCATATGGGCACGGTTGGCGCTTACCTGCTGCCCGCCCTTGCGTCCGGCCGTGCGGGCCTCTTCGGGTGTAAATTCGTGGGCTGTCCCTTTCTGGTGGGCTGCCATACCCCCTTTGCGGGCGATTTCCCGCTGTTTCTGACTTTCCATCGACGCGAAACCGCTGGCGCGCGTGTTTGGCTTCATGGGAACTTCCTCTCTATTTTTGAATGAATGCCAGACTACTCACGCAACTCGCTCACACATCGCGAGCACGCGGCCTCCCTGCTGGCCAAACGACTTACATGCGAATTATAGGCCGCGCGGTAGGCAATCCGCGCCAATCCGGAGAAAAATTTTACCTTTTGGAGTGATCAAGCTCGCTCAGGCAAGCGTCAATTTGCGATACGTGATTCGATGGGGCCTCACGTCGTCGACGCCCAAATGACGTTTTCGGTCGGATTCGTAGGCCGTGTAATTTCCTTCAAAAAATCTGACCTGGCTCTCCCCTT
>CAZCKE010000160.1:0-8538 GCA_964499005.1 uncultured Tepidisphaeraceae bacterium | reverse complement strand
ATCCCGCAACCCCTCCAGGGTCCCGGCTCTCCGGTCGTCGCCGCCGTGACCCGCTCTCGCGAACGAGCCGAGCCCGAACTCGCCGCCGACCTCGTCGAAAACGGCATCACCATGGCCGGCGGCTCCTCCCTTCTTCGCGGCCTCACCACGGTCGTGAGCAACGCCACCGGCCTCGACGTCAAGCTCGCCGAAGACCCCCTCACCTGCGTCGCCCGCGGAACCAGCATCTACCTCGACAACCTCGAAATGTTCAAGGAAACCCTCGAGTCGGATACGGATGAGGCCTAGAAATTTTTCGATTTTTGAATTTCGATTGGTTTAGCCCGGACTGGCACATTCGCCGCCTTCAAATCAAAAATTAAAAATCAAAATTCAAAAATCGCATGTTGAATCTCAACAGGATCTTCGCCCTTCTCATGTCTCTCAGCTTCATCAGCGCGTTCGTGGCCCCCCCGCGCCTGATGGAAGGCGCGCGCGCCGAACTCGAAGGACTTTTCATCCCCGTCTCGCGCCCGACCTATTCGATCGCCAATTGGCTCAGGCGCAAGATTTCCCCCGATCAGGTTCAGGACATCCGCCCCGACGCCGACATCCGCCGTGAAAATGTCGAGCTTCAGCAGCAGGTGGCGTTCCTGGAGGCCCGGGTCCAGCGTCTCCAATCGGCCGTTGGCGAGCGGGAAAAACTGGGGGATTTGCAGAAATATTGCGAGCGATTTTCCGTCGCCGGCGCGGATTCCGGCAACCGCGAAGGCCTCATCATCGCCGGGGCATTGCTCACCAGCGTTCAGCAGGGCCAGACCGTGCTCTGGGATGGCGCGCTCGTCGGCCGCATCGACCGCTCCAGCCTCAATGCGGCCCATGTCCGCCTCATCACTGATCCCGGCTTCGTCACGACCGGCCGATGGTTCCGCGGAAAAGCCGACCCACGCGGCCCCGCGGATTCCGACCCCATCATCGTTGAAGGCGCCGGCGCCGGCAAAATGATCGTCAACAAGCTCAACCTCGATAAGGTCACGTCGATGGGCATCGCCAAGGGCGATTGGATCGTCCTCGATGACACCGTCAACTGGCCGGACCCCGCGCAAGGTTTGCGCATTGCACAAGTCGAGTCGATCCAGTCATCAATCCATAGTCCCCTTCACGCCCAGATCACTCTTCACAGCGGCGTCGATCTGATGCAGTTGCCCAATGTCTGGGTGATGACCCACGCCAATTGATTGCTCCTCCCAATTTGATTTCTGGCTCGTATTGTCTAGGGTTGCCGGTGGAATGCGTTGGCTCAGCTTCTTTATGCTGGCCTATGTGGCCGTCGGGCTTCAGACCGGCATCGCCGCCGCCATGCAATGGCACGGCGCGGGGCCCAACCTTGTTTTGATCGCCGTGGTTTTCATCTCCATGAATGCCCCGCGCGACGTCGGTCTTCTAGGGTCCTTCATTCTCGGCGCCCTTCAGGACCTGACCACCGGCGGCGCTTTGGGCCTTTACGCTTTTAGTTACGGAATCGTCGCCATATTCGTGGCATCCGCGCGCCAGGTGGTGTATCGTGAACACCCGCTGACTCATTTTTCTCTGACGCTCATGGGAGGATGCGTGACCGGGACCGTGCTGGCAATTCATGGATGGTGGCGCCGGCACTCCGCCGTCCCATTTCCCTCGGAATCGCCGCTGCTGCTCTTCTACACCGCGGTCTATTCCGCCGTGCTGGCCCCGTTTGTGCTCGGGGTGCTCCAGCGCATGAAACGCGCGTTCCGATTTGAATCGCCGCACCGGCGAAAAATGATCTCACGCAGATGATCCGTCAGGCTCGGCGGAGACGAGCCCTGCCCTCCCAGGGATGGGAACATGTTCGAACGCCGACTCAAAATCTTCCTGGCGATCCTGGCTCTCTGTTGCATCGGCCTGGCCGTCCGCGCGGGCCAGATTCAGCTCTGGGACCATCGCGATCTGGAGCAACGCGCCCGGGAGTTCATGACCCAGGGCCAGTACACCCAGACCACCCGCGGCAAAATCCTCGACCGTTACGGCAATCCCCTCGCCGAGGATGCCCCCTGCATCGCCGCCTGCGTCGACTATCGCGCCATCACCGAAGAGCCCGATCCCGTTTGGCTTAAATCCTGCGCCGAAAAAGCCCTGCGCCGGCAGCTCGGCGACGATCAATGGCGGCAAACCCAGTCCGCCGGCACGCGCGATCGGCTCGTTCGAGAGGAAATCGAAAAACTCAAAGGCGATCTGAACGATATGTGGGCCGAGCTGGCGGCGATCTCCGGCAAAACTCCCGACCAGATCGACGACATCCGCCGCACGATCGTTGTCCGCATCCAGTCTCATAGCCGGTATCTCTGGTGGAGAAATTATCGCAAAGCCGCGCAGCCGCAATTGGCCTCAGCCCATTGGTATAGCGGCCTCCTGGGCGACAGCGGCGACGAGGACAGCGAAATCGACAAATTTGAAGTGGCCACCGGCGAGCAGACCCAGTCCCAGGTCATTCTTCCCAACATCTCCGTTGACGATCAGGCGAGGCTCGCCCGCAGATCCGAAGAGTTCTTCGCCCTGAGCCTCCAGCCCGGCCAATATCGCTCCTACCCGATGGGGCGCACCGCCTGCCACGTGATCGGCTATATGACCCCCGCCAGCTCGGGCGAAGTCAACAACACCGATCCCAACGACCCTCACGCCCTTCGCCAATATTGGAACGGCGATCTCGTCGGCCGCACCGGAATCGAACAAAAGTGCGAAGAAACGCTGCGCGGCTCGCGCGGACACATTGTGACCATCTCCGGCGCGGAGCAAACCGTCGATGCCACTCCCGCGGTCCCCGGACAGGACGTCCGGCTTACCATTGACGCCTCCCTCGAAAAGGAGATTGAGGATCTCTTTGAAGTGCAGCGAGTCTGGCCGGATGAAAACGACGTCCGCGCCAACCAGCACGGCGCCGCGGTCGTTTATCTCATAAAAACCAATGAAGTGCTGGCACTGGTTTCCAACCCCGGCTTTGATCTCCAGACCATCGGCGACGAATACGGCTCTCTCTCCACCGACGATCTCAACCTGCCGCTGCTGAACCGCGCGACGTCGATGGCCGTCGAGCCGGGATCGACGGTGAAGCCGATCGTCGGCGCTGGAGCCATTACCGACAGGATCATGACTCCCACCTCCACGATTCAATGCCGTGGCGTGCTGGTCATCGACGGCAAACCAATCAACTCGTTTGGCCATTGCTGGGTCTACGGCCTCTTTACCGGTCATAAAATTCCCATGCCCTCGCACAACGAGACTCGAGGCGACAATCTGCCCAACGATATGCTGACCATCACGGACGGCATCGAGCGAAGCTGCAACGTGGTGTTCGAGACAATCGCCGATCGTATGAAAATGGACGAGCTTTGCTCGTGGTATGACCGTTTTGGTCTGGGCCGGCCGACGGGCATCGGGATCGGAGAAAACGACGGCCGTCTCTTTAAGCCGGGCCTGGACGACAAACATGCGGCCGTGCGAACCATCACCTGGTCGGCGGGCATCGGCGAAGGCGTTGTCCACGCCACGCCGATCCAGATGGCCAATGTCGCCGCCACCATCGCCCGGCGCGGCATTTGGATGCGGCCCAAGCTGGTCCTCTCCGACGGTGTTTCCGGCGCTTCGCAAGCCGACGAACCGGTCGATCTTCATCTTTCCCCGGACGCGGTCGATGCCGTGCAAAAGGGAATGGATCGCGTCGTCAACGGACACGCCGCGTCAGGTTACGGCATTTTGCCCGAAAACCAGTCTCCCGTGCTCAAGGATGACCCGCTGAAAGATATCGAAATCGCCGGCAAGACCGGCACCGCCCAGGTCTCGCCCCTTTCGGTTCCCCACCGCGACGCCGATGGCAACATCGCTCTCAATCAAGACGGCAAGATGCGCGACACGGTTCCGGTCGGCACTCCCGGCACCGAAATGTGGTATCAGAGCATCGACAAGCATTATCAACACGCCTGGTTCATCGGGTACGCCCCGGCGGATCATCCGCAGATCGCCTTTTGCGTCATGGTGGAATACGGCGAGGCCGGCGGGCGCGTCGCCGGCTCCATCGCCCACGATGTTTTGGTGGCGTGCGTTCGGCACGGATACCTTTCGGCGCCAAAGGGCTCCGACTAAGCTGGCTTCTTGTGACGCCGACCGATCCGCCACCCTCGCAGCGAGGCTTGCCGACGATTCCGTACGCGGGTCCAGCGTCGAAAGCGACGCCGGTTTCCGCGCCGTCGGCAGTTCCTCCGCCGCCGGCGCCGCCGCGAGAAGTGAATTCCGCCGTGCGACGCCGAAGCTGGGGCGAGCCGGGCGTGCGGTTCTTCTGGCTGGGCGCCCTGGCGATGCTGGCCATCGGCATCTGGTTCGTCGGCGAGCAGGTTTACGCGTATCGGCTCGAAGAGCGGCTGATTCAAATTCCGGCGATCAACGCCACGATCCATTCGGTGAGCGGCGACAGCCGGGTAGGCGCGAAATTCTTGCCCGAATCGCGCTGCACCCTGGAGTTTCAATTCAATGGGCAGAAGGTGAGCGTTTCGGGCGTGTTGCAGGCGCAACGGGATTACATCTCGCCGGGAGAGGTGATTCCATTGCACGTGGACCCTTCTGACTCTTCGGTGTGGACCGACCGGAACTCCGCCGAGCCGGTCAGCGGGCGGCTGGTCGCGGGAATTCTGATCCTCCCGCTGGCGCTGATCGGATGGCTGGTCGCGGCCCTTCGCCGCCGGCGCATTTTATCGGCATGGAAAAATGGCCCGGCGGTGGCGTTTAGCGTCGTCGACGTGCATTCCTCAGCCCTGGCGCCCCGTTCGCACGCGGTGCGATGCATCTCGGTTGAAGGCCGTGATCGCGCGCCGGTGACGGTGTTCATACCCGGCCGGCTGGTCAAGCCCCGGCAGGGCGATGTGCTGTGGCTTCTCGCTTCGCCGGGCCAGCGCGCGTCAATCGCGTTTGCGCGGTATGAAAACCTGGTGGACAAGCGCTCGTGAACCGAACCTGGGAATTATGAATCGTCTGTGGCAACAACTCGCCATCGCCACCAACTGGCCGATCCTGGTCGCCTCGGGGGTTCTCTCGGCTTTAGGCGTGATCAGCATGTGGGTCTATTCCCCGGCCAATGGGTCCAAGCAATTGGGCCTGCTGGCACTCGCGCCGGCCTCGCTGGGCGCGGTTCAGGAGGTCCATTACATGGTCCTGGGCCGCTGGGCGTGGGGGCTTTATATCGTCAGCCTGCTATTGGTGGCTTACACGGTCGTCAGCCTGCACGTCACGGTGCCGGGCGTTCACATGATCAAAGGGGCAAGCTGCTGGATTACGTTCCCCGGGGGATTCCAACTCGAGCCTTCGGAGCTGATGAAGGTTTCGTTCGTAATGGTGCTGGCCCGGTATCTGCGGTTCCGCAGCAACTATCGCACGCTGGCCGGGCTGCTTGGCCCTTTTGCGCTGATGCTGGTGCCGGTGATGCTGATCCTCATCCAGCCGGACTTTGGCGTCGCATCGCTGTTTGTCCCGACGCTGTTTGCGATGCTCTTCGTGGCGGGGGCCAAGGCCAAGCATCTGGTCGCGGTCGTCGCATTGACCCTGTCGGTGGTTCCCGTGATCTGGCTTTCGGGGCAGCAGGATGTTCCCTTCTTCAAGCATTTTCCGGCCGTTTTGAGCGGCAATCGCCGCAACCGCGTCGTCGCCCTTTTAAGCCCCAACGACCCGCGCACCAAGATGGCGGCCGGCTATCAGCAGGACCGCGCCCTGGTCGCGGCCGGCTCGGGCGGCTGGGTCGGCAAGGGGATCGGCGACATCCCCGTCGGCCACGGCGTCCCCGAAGCCCACGACGACATGATCTTCGCCCTGATCGGCGAGCAATTCGGATTCATCGGCTCGCTCGCCGTCATCGCGGCGTACATCGTTCTCTTCGCCGCGGGAGTGGAAATCGCCGCGGCGACCAAGGAGCCTTTTGGCAGGCTCGTGGCGGTGGGGATCGTGTCGTTCCTGGCGGCGCAGGCATTTTTGAATCTGATGGTGGTGCTGCGCCTCTTTCCGGTCACCGGGGTGACGCTGCCGTTTGTCAGCTACGGCGGCAGCAGCCTGATGGCGAGCTATATCGCGGCGGGGCTGCTCTTGAATATCGGGCAGAATCGGCCGCTGGTGATCGCGCGGGATGCGTTTGATTTTGATTGAATTTTGGGTTTTGTCCCTGGTTTTTGGTGCTTTGCCTATTGATTTGGGAAAAAGCGGAGGGAGATCAAAAGGGAGGAAGGAACAGGGATTGGATTTGCACGTTTTGGGTTTGACGGGGGTTAGATCAAAATTGCAAAACTTTCGGTATTAATATACTTGACTCAGGTAACGGTTTCGGCTAATATTCCGGCATGGACGCCAAAAAGAACATGTCGGTCGAGTTTCCCAAGACTCTGGTTGAAGCGGTTCGCGTCTTTTCGAACCTCGATTACGCGACGATGTTCTTTGCCGCGACCCGCTGGCCGGATGGCGTAACCTGCCCGCATTGCGGCTCCAAGGCCGCTGACTACATCGCCAGCCGCCGGGTCTGGGAATGCCGGGGCGATCACGCCAAGCGGCAATTCTCCGTCAAGGTCGGAACGATCTTCGAGGAAAGCAAACTCACTATCGACAAGTGCCTCATCGCGGTTTGGCTTGAAGTCAACGCCAAGAATTCCATCAGCAGCTATGAAGTGGCGCGGCACCTTGGCGTCACTCAAAAGACGGGCTGGTTTTTGCTCCATCGTGTCCGCCTCGCCTTGAAAGAGGGATCGTTTACCAAGCCTTCCAAGATGGCCAAGGGCGGAGGAATTATTGAAGCGGATGAAACCTACGTCGGGGGCCTCGCAAAGAACATGCACAAAGCCAAGCGCGAACAGAAAATTCGCGGCCAAGGCTACCGTGACAAGACGGCGGTTGTCGGGTTGCTGGAACGCCACAGCGGCAAGAAAAACAGCACGGTCCGTACGACGGTTTTCTACAACAACCCGAATTCGCGGAACCTTACGGCGCTGATCCGCCGCAACGTGTCAAAGACGGCCCAAGTGTTCACCGATGCGCATCCGGGCTATCTGGCTCTGCAAGGCGAATTCGCCCATCAGTTTGTAGACCACACCGATAAATACGTCGATGGGATCGTTCATACGAACGGCATCGAGAATTTCTGGGCGCTTTTCAAACGCTGCATTAAAGGCACGCATATTTCGGTTGAGCCGTTCCATCTTCAAGCCTATCTCGATTCGGAGGCATTTCGCTTCAACAACCGAGATTTGAAGGATGGGGGGCGATTCCTCGGCGCGCTCGGCGGGACCCAAGGGAAGCGGTTGACTTACCGCGCCCTCATCGGTCGCGACGAATCGGAGGATGCGATGGGACTGCTAGACGATTTAAGCGACAAGGACGCGGGAAGCGCCGGAATGCCAAACTAACCTAGTCCGCTGTTTGAAGTGCAAAGCGGACGATGGTGTTTTCTTTTCCGGTTATGCCGTAAATGATTTTGTCCGCTGTCAATTCCAGCCGGTTAGTGTCACGCGGGCCTATCTCGGCATCGGGATCAATGACCGCCAAGGAATGACCGGGGATTCTGTGGGATTTCAGGAAGTTCATGACCGCGACGGTCATGATGCTTTTGCTCGGCGACGTAACGGCAAAAATATTTCGCGGGTCACCGATCCCATTCATGCGGAAATCGACGGGGAACGAACCCTTTGGATCATGCCTGCGGCTGGTCCATTGGCGATCTACGCCGCGCTTGGGTTCAACCCTGGCGCGCAGGAGTTTATTGATTGCCACTGGCAACGATGAGCGAACCGGCGTATCAACATGGTAGTAAATGGACGCGACATTGGTGATTGCCTCGCAAAGAGAGAGGCAGGCCGGTCCGATGTCGGACAATTGGAATTGCTTTCGGATTTCCGGCGTGGTGAACTCCACATCGAACGACCGGCAGATCGTCTTGATTAGTTCCCTTCGGTCTGGCGGAAGTTCGACGCCCTGGGTTTTGAAAAACGAGAGCGTAGCGCCCTCGTCAGACGCGGCAATCGTGTCGCCCATGCTGCGGAAAAATATATCAATCGAATCACCGTTCGGGTAAGAAAACGAAGTGACGACGACCGAGCGACCGGCGACGACATCGGCATCGACCAGAACATCGCGACACAGTTTGCGTTTTAATCCTTCGATGACCATTGTTCAGTTCCCGCGAAAGAACAAACCCATTTCCTGTGGGTTTTGAATTTCTATCCGATTTTCTTTCAAAAAAATAGGGGTCAGACGATCAATCGCTTGCTGAAGCGATAAGACCCGCCTCAGCTTGGGACCGGAATTGATGGGCTCGGCGCACTTGTCCCAGCTCCAGCCCTCTTTGATGGCGCGTTCGTTGTAAACGTGCTTGTGAAGAATTCGCGAGGTGATGTACTGGGGCGGAAACCATTTGGGATTGGCGTGTCGGCCAATTTGAATTTCGTAGCGGCAAATTGGCGATTCGGCGTATCCGAGCAACTTCCCAAACAGCGTGAAAGACGCCTCGCCACGCACCACGCC
>CAZCKE010000159.1:0-8544 GCA_964499005.1 uncultured Tepidisphaeraceae bacterium | reverse complement strand
CCCCCTCCGGAATCCGTGCGGCGGAGGGCGGCCGGCCCGCCTGGGCGGGGGACACGGGGCCGGGCAGACGGGCCAGGGGTTCGGCGCCGTCGGATTCCGCGACGGGCGCGTCGCGTAGGGCTCGCCGTTCGGCCGGGCCGAGAGCACGGATGGTCCGAACGAGCAGGCTCCGCGGAGGATCCGTGAACCCCGGGAGGAGCCGCCGCGCCACGCCGATGGCCTCTGCCATGGCGGACGCCGGCCGCTCGCTGCTGTGGCCCACGCGCAGCGCGGCATCGCGGAGGAGGAGGCAAGCGCGCTCCACGCGAAGCCGCAGGTCTGGAAGAGGGAGGTCGTGCACGTCGTTCCGAGGCGGGCTTTTCATGGAACGGGTCCCATTGCAGGCATGGTGCCCGCCGCCACAGACGGCATTTCCCCGAGGACATGATCGAAGAGGGGTGTCCCTGACGAGGATCCCCGTGTTCCTGGACACCGAGGAGGCTCTGGCCCTTCAGGCGGCTCACGGGACTGTGATCGCCGCGCACGGGGCCGGGGCCAGAACGCGCCACCCCCTGAGCTTCCTCGACGGAAATGCACTCGCCGAGGCTGGTCGCCGCCACCCGCCGCGACTATCCCGGATGCGTGCGGTGACGCCTTTCGTCGGAACGTTCGAGCTCGGGGACCTACCGCTCCAGTCCGGCGGCGTCTTGCAGGGCGCTCGCCTCGTCTATGCGACGTGGGGGGCCCTCAACGCGGCTCGCGACAACGCGGTCCTTTTTCCGACGTATTACACCGGCACGCACGTCGACAACGGCCGCCTCATCGGGGCGGGCCGCGCCCTCGATCCATCGAGGCTGTTCGTCGTCGTGCCCAACCTCCTCGGCAACGGCGTGTCGTCTTCTCCGAGCAACCACCCGGCGCAGCCAGCGGCCGACTTTCCGCGCGTCACGCTGCTCGACAACGTGGGGTGTCAGGCGCGCATGCTGGAGGAGCTCTGGCGCGTCGAGGAGGTCGCGCTCGCGCTCGGGTGGTCGATGGGCGCCCAGCAGGCGTATCACTTCGCCGCGGTCTTTCCCGATCGCGTCCGGCGCCTCCTCGCCATTTGCGGGTCCGCGAAGACCTCCCCCCACAACTGGGTGTTCCTGGAAGGCGTCAAGGCCGCGCTCCTCGCAGACCCAGACTTCTGCGGCGGTCGTTACGACCATCCGCCCGTCCGCGGGCTCCGCGCGTTCGGGCGCGTCTACGCGGGCTGGGCCTATAGCCAGGCGTTCTTTCGGAAGGGGCTCTATCGGGACCTCGGCCATGCTTCGCCCGGTGCGCTTCTCGACGCATGGGAGGACGACCATCAGTCCTACGACGCCAACGATCTCCTGGCCATGCTTTGGCCCTGGCAGCCCGCGGACCTAACCGACAACGGTCGGTACGGAGCCGATCTGGCGCTCGCGCTCGGCTCCATCGAGGCGCGGACCATCGTGATGCCCGCGAGCACTGACCTCTATTTCCCCCCCGAGGACAGCGCCCTCGAGGTCGCGCACCTGCGACGCGGAGAGCTTCGCGTTCTCTCCTCGGAGTGGGGGCACGTCGCCGGGGGGCCAGGCAGAAACCCGCCCGACACGGCCTTCGTCGAGGCCGCCATCGTCGAGCTCCTGAGCTCGTCGTGAGCCGGCCGCCCGTCAGATGAACGTGAGCTGGGCGCGCCGCTGCTCCGCGGTGACGGGATAGAAGGAGCGCTCCCATTCGCGAAGTTTGTGCGAGAGATAGACCTCCTTGTAGCCGTCGCCGAACGCCGACTGCGAGACCGGATCGGCGGCGAACGCTTCGAGCGCGTGGAGGAGCGTGCGCGGGAGGAGGTCGATGCCGGCGGCTTTGAGCTCGGAGGGGCCCCGCTTGTAGAGGTCGTCGTTGAGAGGGTCCCCCGGGTCGAGCTCCTCCTCGATGCCGGCGAGCCCGGCGCTCAGAGAGATCGCCGCCGCGAGGTACGGATTGTTGGACATGTCGACCGCGCGGTTCTCGACGCAATACCGGTTGCCGGGGAGCCTCAGCATCGCGCTTCGGTTGTTCTTGCCCCACGCGACGAGCACCGGCGCCCACGAGAACTCGCGCAGGTCGCCCTGTGCGATGAGGCCCTGATAGGAGTTGTAGCTGGGGCAGGTCACCGCCGTGACCGCGCGCGCGTGCCGCTTGAGCCCCGCGATGAAGTGGAGCGCGAGGTCCGTCGTCTTGACGCCGTACCGGCTCGCGAGCCGCGAGGGCCGGCCGTCGCCGGGGGCGAAGAGGTTCGCGCCGGTCTTGAGGTCGGCGAGCGACATGTTGAAGTGGGCGCCGCTGCGAAAGTCGTCGGCGAACGGCTTGGGCATGAAGGTGGCCACGGCTCCGATCGAGTGGGCGACCTTCTTCGCCATGAAGCGCAGGAAGATGAAGCGGTCCGCCATCGTGAGGGCATCGGCGTAGCCGAAGTCGAACTCGTACTGCCCGCGCCCGCACTCCTGATCGTACGAGTAGAGGCCCCAGCCTAGCTCGCGGAGGTAGCCCACCATCGGCTCGAGGAACGCGTTCGACTCGGTCGCGAGCGCGAGGTCGTAGCAGGCGTTCGGACCTTGGAAGGAAGTACGCGTCACGGGCGCGAGCGCGCCGTCTTCGCCCTCACGGAGCACGAAGAACTCCGGCTCGATGCCGAGCTGGAAGCGAAAGCCCATCGCCTCGGCCCGCCGGAGCACTCGCCGCAGCAGGCCCCGCGGGTCGCTCTTGTAGGGCTCTCCGTGGTAGTAAAGGTCGCTGCTGAACCAGGCGGCGGTCTTGTCCCAGGGAAGGACCGTGGCCGTCGTGAGGTCCGGGACGGCCGCGCACTCGTCCTCTTGCGGGCCGACGAGGCCGAGGCCTTCCACCGCGCCGACGGTGTAAAGCTCGCTGCCGTTGCACAGGTGCTCGAAGCACTCGATGGGCGTCGCCTTGGCTTTGGGGATCCCGTAGACGTCGACGAACGTGGCAAAGCATGTGCGCACACCGGCTTCGAGCATCCGGCTCTTGACCGCTTGGACGCGCGACGCGTCGGCGGAGAACCCCTCGGGAACGGCAAACGTCGGCGCATGCGGGTCGGTCATGCCCGGAAGGGTAGGGGCCCAACCGGCCAGAGCGTTTTCACCGACGTGTCCGGCTGGTTGCCGCGTGCGACCGGCCGCGGCCTACCGACTCATTCGGCCGTTCCGCTCGCGAGGCGGGCGGTGCTGCGCCGGTCTTGCACTAGGGAGCGATAGAGGTAGAGCGGGACCACCCCCAACATGATGACGATGCCCGTCCATACGACGCTGGCGCCGAGCTGTGGGGCGCCGACGACGGTGATGATCACGTTGAAGGCGAAGATGGCGCCGGCAATCGGGACGAAGATGCCCGGCAGCTTGTAGGGGCGCACGAGGTTGGGCTGCCGCTTGCGGAGCGCGATGTAGGCTGGCGAGAGCAGGACGAAGACCGTGATGTACCCGATGTTCGATGCCGCGATGAGATTGACGATGTTGTCCTTGAAGATGAGGAGGAGCGCGATCGTCACGCAGCAATCGAGAAACATGGACCCGATGGGTACGTTGAAGCGGTTCACGGCGCCGAACTGCTTGAGGATCAACCCGTCGCGGCTCATCTCGTAGACGACGCGCGTCGAGCCGATGATCGTCGTTTGGACGCCGAGCAGGAGCGCGCAGATCAACATGACCGCGACGACGGTGCCGCCCGTGCCCCCGAAAATGGCCTGCGCGGCAGGAAGGAAGGCCACGATGGGGTCGGCCTGGATCGCGTCGGTCCCGACGATGGCGAGGAGCATGAAGGGCACGAGGCCGAAGGCGAACATGCCCACCGCCGAGGCCACTTTGATGGCCTTGGGCGCGTCGTGCGCCGGGTCTTTGAGCTCAGCGACCACTGTGGTCGCCGCTTCGAATGCGTACGCGGACCAGGCGGCCACGAACATCCATTTCATCATGAGCAGCCATGAAGAGCCGGAGGTCCAGGAGCCGTGGAGGGGCGTGAGAGGGAATACGAACTCGGAGTGGAAGAGGCGCGGACGAACAAACGGAGCGAGGGCGATGACAGCGAGCGGCGTGATGGAACAGACGGCCATCACCAGCGAGGACCACACGCCGGGCCGCAGACCGAAATAGTTGACGATGTAGAGGGCGACCGTCAGGAAGATGGCGAGCTCCACCGTGCTCACGTTCGGCATGATGGTCGCCTTCAAATATCCGGCGACCAGGATCATGTTGACGGGAATGACCGGAATCCAGCCGAGCCAGTACCCCCAGTTCGATGCGACGCCGAGCCAGGGCGAGGTCTTCTTGAACGCCTCGTGGGCGTAGACCGCCGTCCCGCCGCTCTTGTGCGGAAACGCGCTCGCGAGCTCGGCAATCATCAGGCATTGGAGCACGCCGACGATCGCCATGAGCGTCCATACGAATACGGAGGCTGGGCCAAGCTCGGCCGCCATGGGACCCAGGCTCGTCGCGACGAGGAGCGACCCGCCGAGAGAGACGATGAGGGACGACTTCCAGCTGATGGTGCGCCGGAGCTCGGCGGGCCTGCTCGAGCTTGTGGGCTCGACCTCGACGGTGCTCACGACGGCGCCCCCGGAGCACGTCGTCCTGCGGCGGGCTCTGGCGGGCGGCAACGACCCGCGCCGAATCCTCGTATATCGGATTGAAAAACGGGCCCCCCCGCTTGTGTGGCCGTGGACGGCATGGCTCTCTCCTTCATCGTGTGTTCGCCGTCGCTCGCGAAGGGCCGCGAACGCGACATGAAGGCGAACGGTTCCTGGAGCAACGTCGATGTCGCGTTCGTGACCCTACGGGCGATCGAGTCTCGAGGACGTTTCCGCAAACAGCTCGCGAATGACGCGTTCACGAATCCGCACTAGGCATCGTTTCGAGCGCGACGAGCGCACGTTTCGCATTGGTTGCCCACGGAATGCCGAATCGGGACAACGCGCGCAAACCGCACGCGCGGTGGCGATCTTTGCGTGACTGCGGCGCGGGCTCGGGGCATTGTGCCATTCGTTGGTCATGCGCGAAGACGTCCGATCCGCGGTCGACCCGAGCGGCGCAGTGCGATCCGACGCCGCGAACCCCATCGCTCCGGGCGACCTCGCGACGATGCAGCAGCGGTCCGACGCTCGGGGGCTGTTGCGTCTGGCCGGTCACCTCGGGGCGATCGGTGTCGCGGGTGCGTTGTACGGATCCGCGCTTGCCTATGGAGCGCCGTTCCTGCTCCGCGCCCTCGGAGCGCTCGCCCTTGGCTTCACGCTGGTCACGATGTTCGCGGCGATGCACGAGTCGGTGCACCGCACGGCCTTCCGCAGCCGCGCCCTGAACGACGGCGTGGCGTGGTTCGCGGGCCTCCTCTCGTTTTACAACAGCACCTTCTACAGGCCCTACCACGGCTGGCACCATCGCTTCACGCAGCTCTCGGGCAAAGACCCCGAGCTCGAGGACCGCAAGCCGACCGACCTCCCGAGCTATCTCTTCGAGCTGAGCGGAGCGCAGTGGTGGCTGGGCAAGCTTGCCACCTACCGCACCCTCGCGCTCGGCGACACGGCGCCTTACCGCTTCCTCAACGAAAAGACGGGGGCGGAGGCCGTCCGCTCGGTGCGCCTCCAGCTCGGCGTCTACGCCGCAGCCATCGCAGCTTCATGGGCGCTCGGCAATCCGTATTTCATCACGTACTGGCTACTCCCGGTGGCCATCGCCCAGCCCTTGCTCCGCGCCATTCTCGTCGCGGAGCACACCGGGTGTAGCCAGGACGACGACCCGCTCGCCAACACGCGGACCACGCACACGCTCGTGCCGGTGCGCTTTTTGATGTGGGAAATGCCGTTCCACGCGGAGCATCATCGCTATCCGGCGTTGCCCTTCTTCGCGCTCGCGTCGGCACACCGCAGCCTCGGACCGCACCTCGTCCACGTGGCACGCCGTGGCTATTTGGGCGTCCACGCCGAGTTGCTCGGAGATATCGCGCGAGGAGGTCCGAAGAACGCTCCCGCGCGCCCCACGGGGGAACGAGGAGAAGAGCCGTGACGAGTCTGTCCAAGATCGCGTCCGAGAAGGGTATTCGATATTTCTTGGTTTCTTTCAATGACATCCGCGGCGTACAACGCGCGAAGCTCGTGCCGGCGGCCAGCATCGACCGCATCGCGTCCGAGGGAGCGGGGTTCGCCGGGTTCGCCACGTGGTTGGACATGACGCCCGCCGATCCGGACATGTTTGCGATGGCGGATGCGCGGAGCCTCATCCAGTTGCCGTGGAAGCCCGAGGTGGCCTGGGTGGCAGCGGACCTCGTGATGAAGGGGGCCTCCGTCGAGCAGGCGCCTCGCCGTGTGCTCTCGCGCCAGCTACAGCGCGCGCTCGATCTGGGGTACGTGGTCCGGACGGGCGTCGAGTGTGAGTTTTTCGTGCTCTCGGCGAACGGCGAGGAGGTCGCCGATCGCGGCGATCATCAGGGCAAGCCTTGCTACGACCAGCTGGCGCTCATGCGCCGATACGAGCTCATCGCCGAGATCTGCGACGCGATGCTCGCCCTCGGCTGGGAGCCGTATCAAAACGACCACGAGGACGCGAATGGCCAGTTCGAGATAAACTGGACCTACAGCGACGCGCTGACCACCGCCGACCGCCACGCGTTCTTCAAGTACATGGTGAAGACGCTCGCCGAGGCGCGGGGCCTGCGCGCGACTTTCATGCCGAAGCCGTTCTCCCACCTCTCGGGCAACGGCTGCCACGTGCACGTGTCGCTCTGGGACCTCGCCGGGAACGAGAACGTCTTTCACGATCGACACGGGGAGCTCGGCCTGTCGCGCACGGCTTACGAGTTCATTGGTGGCCTCCTGCACCACGCAGAAGGCCTCTGCGCGCTCACGAACCCCACCGTCAACTCGTTCAAGCGCATCCACGGCGCCCCGACGGTGTCCGGCGCGACGTGGTCGCCGAACACGGTCAGCTACACGGGTAACAACCGGACGCACATGATCCGCATTCCCGACGTGGACCGCTTCGAGTTGCGGCTCGCGGACGGGTCGGCAAACCCGTACCTGCTCCAGGCCGGGATCCTAGCCGCTGGCCTCGACGGCATCGTCCAGCATCGGGATCCGGGGCGCCGTCACGACAACAACATGTACACGCAGCCTCTCCCGCCCGGCGAGGCCCGGCGCCTGCCGTCGAACCTGCTCGACGCCCTACGCGCCCTGCGCGCGAGCGAGGCCTTCGCGAAGGCCCTCGGCGCGCCGTTCATCGAGGCCTACGGCAAGCTGAAAGAGCTCGAGTGGCACGAGCACCACGCGCAGATTTCTGCGTGGGAGCGCCAGGCGACGCTCGACTGCTGACGGTGCCGCGAGTGCGGGGAGCGCCCTGGTCACCGCGTCCCGCCGCTCGGTGTCCAAGAGAAGCCGCTCGGCACGCCAAATCGATCGTAGAGCGGGCCCGTTTTTGGTCGAGGCCGAGCGAGCCCGCTGACGGCGGCGAGCAACCGCACTCACGTACGGCGACGAACCGGCAGCGGGATGGCGAAGGCATCGACGAAAAGCGAGCCCGCCCTAGCCGACCACCTTGCGCCACGTGGGCCTCTGGCTCACTTTGCGCCACCACTCGCTGACGTGCGGGTGCTTCGCGAAGATCTCCGCGGCAGGCGATGCCATCGTGTACTCGACGTACGGCATGAAGCAGATATCCGCGATCGTGAAGGTCTCGCCGGCGATGAACGGCGTCTTCGCGAGCTGCCGGTCCATCACGCTGGTCGTGTGGTCGAGCGCCTTGCCGGCGTGCTCGAGCACGCCGGCCTCCTGCGGGCGCTTGAACACGTACTGGTAAACGAACTTCATCGCGTGGGCGCTGAACTCCGACGTCTCGATGCTGATCCACTGCTCCATCCTGGCGCGCCCCTGGATGTCGCCGGGCACGAGCTTGCCCCCCGCCTTCTCGTTGATGTAGCGGGCCATCGCGCGCGACTCGAACATCTCGAAGCCGGCGTCGTCGAGCGCGGGAATGCGCCCGAACGGCTGGCGACGCACGTGAGCCTCCTGCTTGTGCTCGCCCACGGCAAAGTCGATGACCTGGATCTCGAACGGCGTCTCGGTCTCGGCGAGCGCCATGAGGACCTTGAGCGTGCACGTGCTCCGCGGGTTTCCGAAAATCTTCAGCACGGTCGTTCTCCTTTTCGTTCAGACGGCCGCATGCCCTAGCACGACAAGGCGCGCTCGTCCCCGTTGCTCCTCCACGCGACGTCCGATTGGACCGAGCCGACGCCTTGTAGAGACGCAACGCAGCTTCGTCTCCCCACAACGAAGCAGTGACTCAAGGTACCGTCCGCCGCCAAGGCTCGAGCAAGCGACGCCAAGGCTCGAGCAAGCGACGCCAAGGCTCGAGCAAGCGACGCCAAGCCCAGAGCAAGCGCCAAGACTCGAGGTAGCGTCGCTATGCCGGGATGTAGCCTCTATCTCTCTCGTCCCGCCCGAGCGAAGCAAGGGCGCAGGTGATCAACCGCGTCTCTCTCGTCCCGCCCGACCGAAGCAAGGGCGCAGGTGACCAAACGCGCCCCCCC
>CAZCKE010000158.1:0-8589 GCA_964499005.1 uncultured Tepidisphaeraceae bacterium | reverse complement strand
GATCGGGCCGAAATACTAACATTCCAGCCGGATCGGGTTGAGGGGGAAAGGTCACAGGCGATGGAAAAACTACGGAAGGAACTGGCTGACTCCAAGACACCTGCTCCCCGGAAAGCGATCCGCATCTGCTGGGTGGAGCATCTTGTCGGCGACATCCACCAACCACTACATAAGATCGATTAAGAAAGAATGCCTCGACGGCATGATTTTCTTCGGCGAACCTTCTCTTGAGCAATTCTTGTCCAGCCATATCAAACCCATGCAAAATACGGTAACAGCTTCAGGCGTGGTTCGCTTCCTGATTCCAGAATAGCCTGCAATCTCGCCTTCCAACGTCTTCCAAAGACTGGGTTGACAAAGCCATTCGGCAGGCAAATCCGCCACGCCGAAGGCAGAGTAACCCAATATGGGACAATGAAATTCTCTTCGACGATCAAAAGTTCGCCTAATTTTTCCGGAATATCTGACCAATGGATCCCCGGGTATAAATGATGGATTGCGTGATACCCTTGGTTAAAGATCAGCAGATTCATCACATTATTTACTGTATTTATTGAGCCGTTAACCGATCCGTTCGGTTCTGCCGGTGCGTGAGTAATCCACGAAAAATAGCCCGTATTAAGCGCAGTAAAGATTGATGGTACCAACCAGTAGACCAGAGTTTGTTTTGGCCAAATGATCGACAGCGCCACAATGACTACCACATTGATAGCAATGTCGAATATGATCAAAATGCGATGTCGCCGGAGGCGCCGCGGTAACGCTGGAGCGCGTTTAGCATACAAGTTTCTAAGGACGTGGTAGCGCACTATTACTGCGAATGTTAACCAATACCATATAGCACGCCAACCATGCTCTTTTCCGCCCGTACTCGAATAATCGAACTCAGAATTATTATGGCGATGATGATGACCGATGTGAAATATCTCAAAATCACTGAGTGTGCCCAGTGCGGGAAAGGTGAGCAATAGCTCGAGCACTCGATTGCAGATTTTTTGGCGCAGCGAACTTCGTCGTCGGTCCCGATATCCGAAAAGCCTTCTGTGCGCGTGCAAGTGATAAATTCCCACGGTCACAGCGAAACTCAGACACAGCAGTAACCCATAGAACAACGACCTCAGGATCGGCCCTTTAATTACCCCGGGCACAAACAGACTAACGAATATTGAATAATAAGCAAAGACTTGCACGAGGGGTAGGATGTTTGCGGCACGTTCTAGTCCTGAAATTCTTTCGATACACGTCTCTGTATATTTGAACCATTGATATCGATCGTAGCTGGCTTGCATTGCTTGCTCCTTTTGAAACCGAGGTCGATCTACGACGAGCGCGGCGCGCCAGACGGCTTAACAGCGATTACTTGGAAGAAGCGAATCGAGCCGTTCCTATACCCTGCTACGATGTCATTGCACATGCGTTTTACGCCATCGCAACGAGTCGAATTGCCAAGGAGGTCAAGGGCAGCTGCATTACGATTAAGAATGTATCTAAACGTATGGTGAATGCGGCCAAGTGAGAGCGACCGCCACAGTGAGGTGCCAATATTGGGATGAAGTTGCCTGAAGGCAGCGCGGGCCTTCCATGGGGATATCGATCCTACTGACATGAATTCACTGAGCAGCGTATACGCTTCCAGCGACTGCACCGTACGATCTAGTATGTGGATTTCGCCAAAACCGGCGTCTCTCAATAAGCCTCTGTATTCCTCAACGGGCTTTGGATGAAGGGTGTTCTCGAGATAGGCTATTTGCAACTTAGGATCATGTACCGGATCATGGACGCAAAACACCCCACCCGGACGTAGAACCCTAAAGGCCTCTCGAATAGTGGCGTCCTTGTCCCGAAAATGCACGAATGCTTCCATCGAATACACACCATCGAATGTGTGGCTGGAGAACGGGAGGCATTGTGCGTCACCACGTATGAATCGCACTTTCTTGGCTACGTGCAGACCTTTCGTCAAGGCGCGTGCAATGCTCAATTGCCGCATGGTTATGTCGATCCCCACTACAAAACAATCGAACCGTTCGGCGATGAACCGTGTTGGTCCTCCGAGTCCACATCCCAGGTCCAAAAGCTTGCTCTCTCTATTCACACGGAGATTATCTGCTAGAGCCCATACTTCACGCAGGCCGCCATTCAAAAGATCAAAGCCTAGATAGTCGGCGGCGTTGATTGCACGACGAGGTGCCCCACATCTATACGCAAAGCGCCGAATTCGATCTGCCTCGGGCCACAATGTCTCATAGGTTCGCCTAATATGTTCGTCATTCATGCTGGCTACCTCTTGTATCCTACGGAACACTGATGCGATGCCACTGCTGGAAGTCGATCTTCGCAAGTCTTCACAGCTCTCAAGGCATCACGTGAACTGAATAGAGGTTGAAACCGAATATCTCTCCTGATGACATGGTTCGACGCTAATGGCGGTGCCAGTAAGAAGGCTACTGACGAGGGAGGAACCGGAACAATTCGACGAAGGCGCGCGCGCCAACCGGCTGCTATTAATGCCACGAGCAGGACTTTAGGAACCGGTACCGCTCGCGAACCGAACAGTGACAATGCTTCCCTTAGAGGTACGGATTGGTCAGGTACTAGGTTATAGACCCCTTGCCTAGTGTGTTTGACGATTGCAATAATACCCCGACAGAAATCATCCTCATGCAAAAAATGCCAATTGGGATTTGTACCGGCAGGAATGAGGAAAACTGGGCGTCTAAAGAGATCCAATAGGAAATTACTCATTCCAGCGCCCACGATGGTACAGGGTCGGACAATCGTCAATGCGAATTTATCCCTAGCTATTTCCTTAGCAATTTGTTCCTGCATCACCTTCTGCTCAGCAAATTGGAAACTATCCTGGGATGAAAGGTCATCCTCTACAAGTAGCGCCGATCGTGGCCCTGGCCCATAAACCGCAACGCTACTCATCAACATGCTGCTTGGGACTTTGGCTGCCGCGACAGCCCCAAATATAGTGCGTGCTGTAAGAAGGTTTGTTTGATAGGCTAACTGTCGATTAGACATAGGAGACGACATGAATATCAAGTCGATTACATATTCAATACGATATTGAACAAATAAATCGACCAATGGAAGCGCGTTGACGTTCCCCGCAACATACACAAATTTTCCACCAAGCCTTGAGAGAGCACTCTGCGGTTGACGACCAAATCCAAGGACTAAATTGACTTCTCGGCGCTGTATGAGAGTTGAAACGAGACGCGAGCCCAAATTCCCATTGCATCCGCAGATCGCGATTCTTGCTGGAATCGAGTTACTCATAGCTCTACGCTACCTCTCGACGTAAAGGATTTCGAAATATATTTATTTCTTACCTAACACTTCCATAATCGTCTCTGCAGCTAATCTGCCTGAAAATGCCACAAAGGGAATTCCGAAACCCGGGAAACAAGATTGTCCGGCCACCATCACGTTGCTTATCGGTGTGCGCGGTCCGTAGCGAAAGGGACCGAGCTGAAATCGCGAGGCTGCAAAGCCGAAGGCAGCGCCGCCTGGTAGCCCCAAATGGTGTTCATATTGTGTAGGACCCCAGACGTGGTTTCTTTCCAACGTCACATCGAGGCCTGCTATGTCAGCCATATGTAACAACACCTCAGATAACTCTTTGATGTCCACTGCATTACCCTGCTTAGAGTGAGCTATTGCTCCACCAATCCGAATAGGCCTCTTGGCTCCGGAAGACGATCCACGCATCACTGCGGCCAATGGGAGTAACCGACAGCCTCTTGATCCGTGATTTGACGTGCGCAGTTCGCTCAAATAATTTGAATAGATCCATGTAGCAGCGGGCTGGGTTGAATTATTTGGCTCCATACCTCCCATAGAGATGCATGACGCTGACGGACGAAGCAACGACGTATATAACCGGGCCATTCCAAGGCGCGGTATGCCTTCCAGTAGTTTCCAGGCAATGCGAATATCACACGCCGCTACAACGCCGCGAACAGGAATCACTGCCGACGGCGTTATTAGACTGCAAACCCGTGAATCATCTAGCACCATCTTTTGAACCGGTTCGTTCAAACGGATCTCAACTCCAGAAGCCGTCAAAACCTGCGCTAAATGTTCCGGTAATCTTTGAATTCCACCGCGAATCTCATAGCAGCCATCTTCGATCGACAAGGCTGGTAATATACATAGAATACCCGGTGCAACATCCGCAGAAATCCCTGCGTAGAAATCACTGAATGCTGCGAACATATTCTGCAATCGAGTATTGCTTAAGTACTGCCTAACCAGCGATCCATACGATGTCGCCAACAAAGGACCGAGACGCCGTAAGGCGCTCCAGCGAATCTTACGCTCCATTTTCCATTCCCAAAGATCGTGAAGAATGCTGCGTGCTACCCCAACCCCGCGTTCAATAAACTTCCGAGCATTAGTTACGTCCGAGCAGGCCCAGCCTTTTAATGATTCAAGAAAAGTCTCCGTAGGTCCTCTCAAATCGAAAGAATAATCACGCGCTTTAAGTCTAACGATTGGCTGGATAAGTGACAAAAGATGATTTATCTCGACGTCCAGAGGTTTAAGTATGTCTGCGAGAAGACTTGCACCGATTATGACCGAAGCCGCCGGTTCGAAAACACATTCTTCATATTCTAGGGTCGCGCAACATCCACCGATCCGGTTCGATGCCTCAAATACAATGCACGGAATACCATTGCGCATAAGTGCAAGGGCAGCTGTAAGACCACCAATTCCTGCACCAATAATCGCTACCGGATGGTTTGTCGTCATCAAGCACTCCATAGGAACTTACAAATCGGCATGATTTGGCGTCCGCTACACGTGCGCTCTATTCGATCATCAAACTATCTGTGCATGAACGTCAAATTCGCGTCTCCTTGCCATTTGCGGCGCCGAAAACAAGCGATTGCCGATATATTGTGCTATCTGTACACTGGTTGACTGCAAGGTAGTTCTGGGGCGTGACTCAACGCGGTTACCGAGTATTGCATGTGCCGCCAGCCGTCCAGTGGTTACAGCCCGCTCCATGAACCAGCTTCCATGGGGTTCGTGGACCCAATCTCCTGCAAAAAAGAGATTGGGCCAAATGGTTTCTGTACGTGGGCGTAATAAAGATCCCCCGCAAGCGTATCGAGCGTAGGGAAGTGTGGGGCTAATCTCAAGGTCTACCAGACGGGCCGATTTGCCGCTGCTGGAAAGTAGCCTACGGACGTATCTTTCTATTATTGCTTCATTTACGTCCATCGCATCTGGACCACACTGGATCTCGATCACGCGTGTCCGTTGGTGTTGGTAGGCCGGCATGAACGCATCAAGGACAAAAAAAATAAACCCGGCCCTTTGGGTAAGCATTATTCCATGCGGGAACACCGCAGATCTCTCAGATTCGAAACGAAATCGATATGACCGAACCTTGGTACTGCCCAATCCTCGAAGCGCGCAAACCTGCCTATCTGAGCGAGGCACTGTTTCGAGGAGATTTGCAGCATCCATCGGAGGCGTCGCGCACACGAAAGAGTTACCTTCGATGGAGGAATGTGAACCGTCTTCGTTGGCAACACGGACGCCCCGAACTCTGTTCTCGTCTGCATAGAAATGAATCGCGCGTGTTCCACGCAACACTCGTCCGCCGTTGTTACGAATATAATCAATCAGCGGCTGAATAAGAGTTTCGTGATTCGGTGTAGGAACCCATCGAGCTCGCCATGAATCGTTTTTGCCAGTTATCAAGAACCGCATTGCGCTCAGGTAAGCGCTGGCTGACAACAGTGCAGGGTGCAAGAAGAAACCGATCCAGGCGAGTGGTTCAAACAAAACTCGAAAAGCATTTCTCGGGATACCCACGTGTTCGGCGACTTCTTTGATGCTAATACCATCCAATCCAGCCGTTTCTGGATCTATGCTCAATAGTTGGGCGGCCCCTTTTAGCAATGTCCAACGTTCAAAAGGTTTAAGCCCTGGGAGCAGAGCGGTGTGAACCGCACAATGCATCGGAGCAGGAAGCATAGGCATGCGAACGGGATAAGCTCGTCCGTCTGGAGTAATGACGCACTGTCCCAAAGCCGGAACACTTTTCGTTCTGTTTCTACCGGTCAATTGGAGTAAACGAGTTAGTTCGGAGTAGCGGGGATATATCCCGTGAACACCAAAATCAATTGGGTGATATCTGCCCTCATAACTAGTACACTGTCCTCCCAATCTGGAAGACGCTTCGAGGACTATCACGCGACGTGTGGGAGCCAGATAACAAGCGGATGCAAGCCCAGCTAGCCCACCGCCAACCACTACTACATCGTAGTTTTCAAGTTTAGTAGCCATGACGTTCAAACCACAAAAATGCATCCTCGATCGATTGCTGCACCGGCCTCAGTTTCAAACCGAGCTTTCCTGAATCATCCGGATATGACCTGTTTACCGCCGTCTTAAAATAATAAACCCAAGCCGGAGTAATGATGGGTGGTCGTCCGGTCCAAATCCTGGACCAGAGGGCAAGTAAACTAGATACTGCAGTTACAAGAGGAATCGGTACTCGTAGAAGACGCACCGAACCACCGGAGAGCTTGCTGAGACATCCATAAAACTGGTCCAATGACCAATATTCCCCAGGAATCACATAATCTGCATAGTCATTCTGGGCCGCCAAAATATGCGCCTCGGCAACATCGCGAACATCGACCAAATATAAGCCACCAGAAAAAGAGAGTCGTGGATGTTTTTGACGGACGCCCGCCATTACTTGTTTGCCCAAGGCAGTAGGACGCCGATCCATGGGTCCTACTATCCCACTGGGTAGAATGGTCGAGATCTTGGCTCCCTTGTTGCGGGCAGCTCGTATTATGCTCAAGGCATTGCGTTTGGACTTGACGTAATGGTTACCGTCCAACAATCGAACTAAGAACGGAGGGGGAAACGGGTCTAATGCAATGATTGAACTAGTACAGACCGCGGGGATACCACGTGCACTAGCAGCGTGAACGACGATGCGCGTACCTTCGGCGTTGATCTCATGTTGCACCGTTGGGTTTTGTGTCCAGGGTGTGACCAGACCCGCCGTATGGAAAACGATATCAACATCGCTCAGAAGTTGTGCGACTGTATCGTGATCTCGAACATCACCGTAATGAACGGTGGTGTTGTCATTGCCGCAATGAGCGGAGGATGTGGGATTCGTGAATAGCGCCCTGACGTGGATACCTTGCCGGATCAGCAAATTCAGTAGGTGGGTGCCAACAAAGCCGCTCGCGCCTGTTATCGCGGCTCGTTTAAACTCAAGGGAGTGACCAGATGATGGATTCATTTTGATGTGACTTAGGGGGGAGAATGATCGTTAATCGGTCTCCATCTACCTTCAGACGGCCTTGCATAAGCAACGACGGAATTGCCTGGTGATATGCACTGCGCCGACTATGCCGTTTCGCATTGCCTCCGACCTATCTGTGAAGATATGGCGCGAGGATGCTCATGAGCTTTCGGTCAAAACGATACGGCTGTAGTCTTCTTCAATCGGACCGCGTAACATGTACCTGAAAACGCGAAGTAAAGGTATCTTTTTCTCGATATACGATCAAATTATCCCCCACCTATATGCACCGTTGCTGATCTGACAAAATTAAGGGTTCTCTTGCGAACTCTAAATCAATCGATGTAGGCCGAAGGTTACTCGAAGCGCAACCAATATTCCGATGATTTCACGCCCAAAGCGGTCATAACCCGCAGGTCGGAGGTTCGAATCCTCCCCCCGCTACCTATGCCGGATCGATCAATCGAGTTTGGTGGCCGGCGGCGCCCAAATTTCAATGAGTTCGGGTCTGACGAGAAATCCATCCGAACGGCGGCCGTATCCCCGATATTTAATCGGAGAACGGCGAACGTCCTATATCGACCCGATTCTGTGGCGGCGGGCCATTGAGCGTGAGAAAGAGCAGCTAGGAAAATGCTCCGTGTGCGGCTATGACCTTCGCGCCACCCCGACCCTGCCCGAATGCGGCATAATGGGCATCACCGCTTAATGATTTGCTAACACACTGCGATTATTCTTCTCTGACCTTTCCCCCTAAACCCGATCTGGCCTGAATGATAGTATTTCGGCCCGATCGAGGAAGACGTCATGAGCCGCACCAGAAGACATCGTGAGCGAACCATATCAGGCGACGTGAAGTTGGCCGGCAGAACTGGACAAGGTGATCCTTCGAGAGGCCCGTCCAAACTTTTGAGCTGGACCGAAATTACCACATGCCGGGCTGTACATCGGCGATCTCTTCTTTGGTATGTGGTTGCTTAAGTTCCACAATTGAGGTACAAGAACGTCATGTGGGGGAATCCCCTCCAACTCGGCGAGGTCATTGGTAACGGCCGTCCCCTTAATCTTCCCGCCTCCGCCCGTGAACGCCACCTCTACGTGTGCGGCGGCACCGGCGTCGGCAAGAGCAAATTCCTCGAACACTGCATCCGCCAGAACATCCTGAACTGGACCGATCACCGCTGTGGCCTCATCCTCTTCGACCCTCACGGCTTGGTATACCAGAACATCATGACGTGGCTTGCTGACCTTTCCCCCTCAACCCGATCCGGCTGGAATGTTAGTATTTCGGCCCGATC
>CAZCKE010000157.1:0-8647 GCA_964499005.1 uncultured Tepidisphaeraceae bacterium | reverse complement strand
TTCGAAAACCGGTCTGCCCGAAAGGGTAGCGGGAGTTCGAATCTCCCCCTCTCCGTTACAAACCGCCACAAGTTGCGAGTTATTCGCAGCTTGTGATGCGGTGTTACCTTCCCCTTTCAGTCTACCGGCGTCTCCCGAAATCTCTTCCGGCGTACCGTTTTGCGCCAAGCAAAACGCCAAGACGCCAGACGCGGAATTGCTTGTATTTTCTGATGCTTTCGATGACTTTGGCGCTGGCTTGGGCAGATTCGGAAGCGTTCGCATCGCCGCCAATTCTTCGTCATGGTCGCTATGCGAATAGCGCTCCATCGTCAAAGCAAACGTGGAATGACGTGCCAACGTCTGCGCGATTTTCGGATGCACTCCGCCGGCGGCAAGGTTGCTGATGAAGGTGTGCCGCAAAGCGTGAAAGTCGGCCTTCCGCTTGGCGTGATTGGTGTAGGCAAGGAAATCCGACTTTTCCCGTCGCTCTCGCTCCTCCTCGTTCTTCGCCTCTTTGATCCATTTGACCCGCGCCGCATCAAGATCGGCCCGAATCATCTTCGCCACATGCTGACGCGGCGGGACGGCAAATGCGCAGCCGTCGGCTTGCCGATGCTTCAAGTGTGCAACAAGCATTTCGACAGTATCCGGCCTGAGCGGCAATGTGCTTTCCCGGCGGTTCTTGCAGTATGCGGCGGCGACGGTGACGGTCGGCTCGTTGCCGCTGAGGCGAAACGACGCTGGCGATAGGCTGCGCAGTTCTCCGGCGCGCAACCCTGTCTCAACGGCCAACCGATAAAGCAATGCCCGCTCCGGGCCTGAGAGGCTAAATCGCACGGGTCCATCCGCTGCGGTTTCCAGCAGCAAGATAAGCTCTTCAAACGACAGTGCCCGGCGGTCATGGCGACGGTCGGTACGCACATTCAGCCCTTGCAAGTGCAACAGTGGGTTCTCGGTTGCCCGCCGATCCTTGACCATCCACCGGCAGAATTGTTTGATCGCTTGCAGATAGAAATTGAATGTTTGGGCGCTGATTCCGTTCTTGGCCTGCCGCAGACCGTTGATGTGTGAAAGCACCTTGCTGGCTGAAATCGACGAATAGTGCTGGAAGCCGCACCCTTCGATCACCTTGCTTGCCCGGCTCTTGACCAATTCAACATGCCGAGCGGTACTGCCCTTGGCCTTGAGCGATTCGGCAAAATCATCCAAATGCCTGCTGAGCGGCTTGGTGACCGCCGCTCTTTCGCCGTCGAGCAACCCGATCTCCACCAGTCGTTCCCTTGCGGATTGGGGAATCTGCGAAAGCCATTGCTGCAATGATGGGTCGGTCAAACCGCCAGTTGCCCGGTGATAGCTGATGAGCTTATCCAAATTCTGGCCAAACGCCTCGCTGGCATGCTTACTGGTGAAAGCCGGCAATCGACGGATGGTTTCGGCGTGGTCGCGGAATTCCACATACCACTTGCTCGATTCCTGGGTCACACCCTTACGATCTCGATAGGTTGTCTTAAATACACGCATGGGTTTATCCTTTCCGACTGATTCAGACATCTTAATGATGTGCGAGTTAGATTCGATTCCTGGCTTTCAGTTATTTCCTTTGTACATCGCTTCCCACCGCTCGCGCGGTGGAGCGCCGGCGGCAAGCCAACGTTCAATGGTTGCCAGATCCCACCGGACGGCCCGGCCCAATCGAACGGGCCGGGGTATTCGCCCCTGGCTATGTAACCGCCAGACGTGCGCCCGGCTGATTCCCAATAGTTCGGCCATTTCATCGGCGGAGATAGCCAGCCGATTTGTGGCGGCAGGTGGGGACGCAGCGGGTTGAGATAGCGGCATAACCATGTTAGGTGACTGTATGGTATATTGGTTATAGTCAAAGTCAAAGGTATTCTCCAAGTTAAACCGTATTTCTCGGCCATCGCCGGTCCTTCCGGCGGCTTCTTTCCGCCGCGTATTCTTCCTCGCTCCCGGTCCATAGCGGAAGAATTTGCTTTTGCCATGCCGGGGGTTGTCAATGTGGATCGCCCGGAGGGAGGGGTTCCCCGTGTACGCACGGGGGGGGACATTGATAACCCTCGGCGTGGCACACAATCGAGCTATGGGCCGGGAGCGGGAATTCCCACGTTGCCTGCGCAGCAGTCTTTTTTCCCTTCTGTCTTTTCTGGAATGGTCGGTATAATCGGGATCAAACAGGAGATGGATTCAACGATGCCAAGAGCCAAGAATACCGCCCGCTCATCCAGGATGGATGACCGGCCTAAGACCATTCAGCGCACCTATCGCTTTGATTCCAAGCTGTTCGATGCGTTTGAATATGACTGCGCCACCCACCTTGCCAATCCCAAGCGCGTGATTGAAGCCCTGATCCTGCATTGGCTGGACTCCGGCAGCGATGAACGCGCGGCGATGGCGCACAAGCACCGCGAGAAGATCGGTTCGGCAGCGCGCGATGAGGAATAGTTGTTTTGATGTTTACTCGTGTCACATGAGCGCCAAGCAAGACAAAATCCGTGAAGACCGTATCGTCATGGAGATCGTGGTAGACGCCTATGGTCCCGATGAGCGGGCGATGGGCTGGTACTGTTATCTGGAAAACACGCTCGTTTTCCCTTTCACGGCGCGCTGTATTCGTGCGCGGGCTATATCGCCGCTAAAAAAGAACGATAAAGCCGAAGTGATTGGCATGGCTCCCTCGGACGAATGTGGGCACGATATGTTCGTGATGATCCGGTATGGGAAGTCTGGATTGGCGGTGCCTCTCGCCCAACTGAAGCCGGAAAAGGATGCCGAGGATGCCACTCGTCAGGCGGTTGAGGATTGGCACTATTGGGTCGAGCAGGGGTATCAATTTTGAGTAAATGGCTGGACCTGTCGCCAGCCATGCCCGAGCTCTGAAAGGGTAACAAGATGACCGTTGGTCAATCCATCCCCGCTAAGATGCTGGAAAAGCATGATTCTATTCTGGCGCTTGTGGAGCCATTTTGTCGAACGCGCCTCAATGAAGAATATTTGTCGGTATGTCGACGACTGCTCGGCATGCTCGCGCGCAAGCGCCCTTCGCCTCTGGTGAACGGCACCGCTGCGGCATGGGCCTGCGGCATCGTGCGGACTATCGGGTGGGTCAACTTCCTGGACGACAAAACCCAAAAGCCGCATATGAAGATGGCCGAAGTCGATGCGGCCTTTGATGTTTCAACCGGAACGGGCCAAGGCCGATCCAAAGCCATTCGCGACATGTTGAAGATGAAGCCATTTGATCCCGAATGGACACTCCCGAGCCGGATGGACAAGAACCCCGTGGCATGGCTGATTCAGGTCAACGGAATGATCGTCGATGCTCGCTATATACCGCGGGAGATTCAAGAGGAAGCATTCCATCGAGGAATGATCCCATCTATCCCGGCTGATCAAGACAAGAACGATGAATCTGACACTGAATTTTAACTACTGACCCCATCAGCATTGGCTGCTAAAGGCGTTTCCTGCGTCGGCGATGGGTCCATCACAGACATATTGTTGCGCCGATTGGTCGCCAGCGCGTCCAGAAAAACTTCAAATCGTCGGGCAGCGCTGGCCGTCGCCGCCTCCCTGATTTCGGGCTTCACCGCCGGCGTGTGCCGAAAGAACGTGCGCACGAACATCGCCAACATTTCCCGGACCAGCTCATGCTGTGTCTGTTGGTCCTCGTGCATCTTCACCATCCGATTGAAACAACGGTCGATTGCCTTGAGCAAGGTTTGTTCCTGCTTCTCCCGGTATTCGGGCATCAGCGCTTGGCGAGCCGCATCCACAACGACTGAGCCAAGGGACGATCTGGCTAACGAAGCCTGCACCTTGACTACCTTGAGCAACTCGTCGTCCAGCCGGATTGTGAGGGGATACTTATCCATCAAAGTCCCTGGTCCATGTCCAAATCGCGGCCTCGTTCCAACGTGACGTTGTTCACGTCAGTAATGCCGATAGCCGCTTCTCGGTCGGTCTGCTTGCCCATGAATTTCTCGAAATTGGCAACATCGACTTCATAATCACCGCCCTCTGTATGGGTGATACCGGTGCCGGGCTTGTTGGCCCAGCGTTCGACCAAACGCTCGGCCTTGTCCACCATGTCGCGCGCCCTTTCGGATGTCGCGTCATCGCCTGCGCGGTCGAGCAGGTTGTCGAGATGCCTGGTCGGGGAGTAAATCCCGTCGTTGGCTTTGGCTTGCTCGACGATCTCCTGCGTAATCTCCCGGCGGTCCTGCGCCGCCCGGCCAAGCTCCGCCACGTTCCCGATGCTCAAGGATTGGTATGCCTCCCCGTCCCGAACCTTGGCATAGCGCATCGTCCCTGACTCCTCCCGGATGACGACAAAACGCTGGTCGGTGATCTCATCGACCCGCCCCAGGGCGACCACTTCACCCGATACAGCCTGTGTAATTGGCTCCCTCGACACATACATGGACTGGTTCCCCAAGCTGCCGAAAAGCTGCTTGATGATGTCGTGGTGCGCGCCAAGGTCCATCAACTGCTGCTTGAAGTCGGGTTCAAGTTGCCACTTCGTCCCTTGTATCTTCTCGGCCAGTTCCATGCTCTCCAGCCATTGCAGACGCGCAATCACCAGCGGCCTGTCGGACCTTCTCCAGCCGATCTGCGCATCCGGTGCCACGTCAATGACGTGCTTCTCGTCCATGTTGCGCTCGATGGTCCGGTCCAACGATGTGAACCGCTCCGCCTGCACTTCCTTTTCTCGGGCCTGTTCCATCTCCCTTTCGGTGCGCTCCCCAAGCAGGTCGGTTGCCGCCTCGGACGCCCTTTGCCGGATGCCATAGCCGATATATTCCCGGCGCAGGATCAGGTCTTGCCCCTGCTCGTCCTTCCCCCGGAACAGGATGTGCGCATGCGGATTGTCGGTGTTGTGATGCTCGATGGCGATCCAGTCGAGTTTGGTGCCGACATCGCGCTCGACACGCTGCATGACATCGCGCACATAGGCGCGCATATCGGCGATCTCGTACCCCTTCTCCGGGGACAGGATGAGCCGGAAGTGGTGCCGATCCTCCTCCCATTCCCGTGTCACGGATCGACCATCCACCCGGTCTTGCTGCGCATCGAAGAACGTCCCGCGCTCCCCGTCCTTGCTGGTGCTGTCGCGGGCAAGGTAGCCGGTATGGCGCGCAAGTCCGCTGCCAGACCTGCGCGAATGGAAGCGGGAGAGCATCTTGACCGTCGCCCTTTGCGCGCGCGGATTGCTGCCAAAGGGCATGGTCCCACGTCCCCTGGACCCGCCGCGGTGCGCACGATCTGCGCGCATCTTGGTGCGCCAGAACCCTCGCCCGAGCCGTTTGGCGATCTCCCCGTTGACGCTCCGCTCGCGCCGTCTGCGTCCGCCAGTGCGTCCGATGCGATCCGAATCAACGCCGTCTCTTGAATTCGATCGACTTGCACGTTTTGCCATAACACCGCTCCTGAACTTCAATGATAGCAATCACTTGTACATCAAACGCTGACAAACCCACTTGCCAAAATGCGGGAGATTCGCCAGAAGTGGTTGTATCTTCTACAGATACGAAACACCTGAATCACCCCTTTATCTTGCATTACCTTATTATATCTTAAGTTTATAAAAAGTCCATGGTATAATCTATATCAAATGAGAAGATTTAGAGGTGACCACGGATTCTCGATAGCTTGAAATATTGCCGCAGCAAGAACGGTTGATCGTCTTTGAGGGCACTCAGTAACTGCGTATCAAGCGCTCTGATGACGATGAATCGAGCGATCCGTTGTTGGCCAATTGCCGGTTCAAATTAGCAATGGATTGGTGCTGACTACCGGCGCTTCCGTTTCTTGTCTCGCTCACGCTGCCATTGCCTGGCACGTCTTTGAACCTTGGCGGCAGTGGATTCGAGCCATTCGATGGCGCCTGATGTTTCATGCCAGCCTTCGGCGATTTGATTGACGCAAATGACCGCTTCATCTTCACTGCCATCCGCCGCGTGCTCGCGCGATTGGTCGCCGCCTGTGCAGATGAGACGCACACCCACGAGTGCCCGATTCTCGCCGCGTTGGAGCGACCCGACGCGCGGATCGATATGTCCAAACGGAGGATCAGGTCATGACTCCGACGCATTCGCATTCTGGTAAATGGAGCCTATTCGGCGCGATCTTGTCCGCGGCGGCGGCATCGATTTGTTGCATTGGTCCACTGATATTGCTGGCGCTTGGCGTTCCAGCCACGTACGGGCACGCCGCCATTGACCATGTCCGTGAAAGGGGCCTGGAATATCATGTAAGGATGAGCACGCTCCAGTCTCCAAGAACGCGTCAAGGAGCGATCCGCATGTCGCTTCGTCGGCTCCCCAACCCCATTCGGTGCCGAAGGTCATCATGCCAAGACAAAGTGGGCTCACGCGCAGGCCGCTTCGGCCAAGAGTCAGATATTTTGATAACGACATGGTTCGGCTTACTTAAAGCTGCCGTAGGTGTAGACCTCTTCAAACAGTTGTGGGCTGGAAGCGTCAACCAGCGCTTGCATTCTTTTCAGGTGCTCCTTGAAAGCAGCCGAGGTTGTTATTTCCCTCTGGGCACTTTCGGATTCAAACTGACTCACGATAACAACCGATTCGCCATCGACACTTCTGTATATTCGCCCTCCAATCAGTCCTCTTGGGGTCTTCAAAACCTCCGCAGCGACGCTCCGCTGGGCCTCGATGAATTCGTCCATCTTGCCGTGCTTGATCGAAAGATGGTTGATAATGGTAATAGGGCTCATAGATTTCTCCTTCCCAAATGTTTAACCTTGTCCATTTTGCTTTGTCCCACAACTCATCTCCTGGCGTAAGCGATGCCAACGACTTGCCTGAGAAAACGCGGCTTTTCAACTTCGTCTATCAGGAAATGCGCAAGGTCCGCTCGACTTACCGTCGCCAGTCCACCAGATCCCGGCGGCAATCGATCAGCGGTCACTCTGTAATTCATGGTCAGCGAGCCATGAGTTAAGCGAGGGGCACGTACAATCGTCCAGTCCAGGGCACTTCCTTTTACAATGCCGTCCATCTCCGAAGAGTCGTCCGCGATTCCGCGCAACACTGTTCTGCGCAGAAGCATCGCTAAAGCCCCCGCGTTCTCGAAAAGCACTGCCACACCAATAACCACTAGCCGGCGCACAGGTGTGTGCGCCATCGCCGCGACGACCGCTTTTGCACTATCGCAAGTAATCGTTGTGCGTCCCGGTCCTGCCGGACCGATGGCAGACAGCACGGCGTCGTGTCCCGGTATAAGGTCACGCAGCGCCGTGATATCAAAGCTATCCCCACGGACGACTGTCAACCCATGGCGCGCGGCAAGCTTTTGAGGCGACCGAACGAAGGCGGAGACACAATGCCCCCGCCCAAGGGCCTGATCTACCAGTTGAAGGCCTGTACCGCCTGTTGCACCAAGAATCAAGAGTCGCATTCGGATCACTTCCCCCACGCGCCCGCGACCTGCCTCGTGCTGACGTTCAGGCGGTTGAAGAGATTCGTCGTAGCAATCGAGAGGATCAGGGCCGCAAGCGCCGGCTCTTCGTAATGCCGGGCGGCCTCGTTCCAGACTTCGTCCGGCACCGGGTCGGCCCGATCGCTGAGCCGGGTAATTGCCTCGGCGAGCGCCAGAGCCGCGCGTTCCGCGTCGGTGAAATAGGGTGCATCCCGCCAAGCCGCCACCGTAAAGAGGCGTTCGTCAGATTCGCCCGCCTTCTTGGCGTAGCTTGTGCCTGCAAGACAGGCGCTACAGCCGTTGATCTGGCTTGTCCGGAGGTGGACCAGGCCAAGCGTAGTCGCCGACACACCGGCTTTCTGCGTGGCGGCATTCAGGGCCTGTATCGCCTGCATGGCGTCAGGTACAAGCATCGCCGGGTTTTGCATTCGTGCTGGCATCATTATTTCTCCTTTAAAATTTCTTGTTCAAATCGAAGGGGGCACCCTTTTCACCGCTTGGTGTTTTTGGGCCTACCCCGTTTTGGCGAGAAACAAAACTCCGACAATACGGCTCTCCGGCCGAAGCGCCCACGATGCGATCGCAAGACTCGCCAAGGCAAGGGTGGCGATGACGTGCCACCCATATGCGCCGCTATCGCTGGCGGCGACATGAGACGCCGCCGCCCCAGTCAAATCGAAGAAAATGCCGGCATAAGCCCATTCCTTGAGCCTTGGATATCGCGGCATCACGATGGCGATCGCTCCAAACACCTTCCAAATGCCGATGATCGTCAAGACGTAAGCCGGATAGCCAAGGACGTGTACGGTCCCCTCGACGTTCCACGGCATGTGCAGGACTTGCGACACGCCGCCCCCGATAAGGAATGCCAGAAGTCCGGTCGTGATCCAGTAACTAATCGATTTTGCCTTCATGGGTCCAGGGCTCCCTCACGTGTTCAATGTTGCGGTCATCCGAGCCGGCCCGTGACCTTCTCAAGGCCGCCGAAGAACCGCTGCCAACCGTTCTGTGCGCCTTGGTAATTGGCTTCTTGATCTGGCCGGAAGCCGGACTGCTCCATCCGCACGAACGTGCCGCCTTCCGTCGGTTTCAGCGTCCAGACCACCACGGTTTTCAAACCATTGGCGGCCTCGTCGCCTGAAGAATTCCAGCTATACGAAAGGCGCTTGTTCAGCTCGACAACCAGGACTTCGCAATCGGTCACGCC
>CAZCKE010000156.1:0-8651 GCA_964499005.1 uncultured Tepidisphaeraceae bacterium | reverse complement strand
AATGGTCCAAGGCCATGATGATGTCCGCCCCTAATGCGTTCTGCACCGCGATGCTCCGTGCCGCCTCGAGAAAGACCGTATCTCCATTGACATGGCTTTTGAACTGCACGCCTAGATCAGTGATCTGGTTCAGGTCCGACAATGAAAAAACCTGAAATCCGCCGCTGTCGGTGAGAATCGGCCCCGGCCATCCCATGAACCGGTGCAGATCGCCCAGCTGCGCCACCACCTTTTCTCCAGGCCTTAGCATCAGGTGATACGTATTGGCCAGGATTACTTGCGCGCCGGAAGCCAGGACATGATCCGGTGTAATCCCCTTGATGCTTCCCTGCGTCCCCACGGGCATGAAGGCGGGTGTATCGAACACCCCATGCCGCGTCGTCACCCGCCCCAAACGGGCATGACTGCCCGCATCTCCCGCAAGCTGCTGGTAGACGATCGGCTTGTCGCGGGTTTCGCTCACGCCGGGTCCAGATCGATATCGCAGTTGAGCGTGTTTCCCACCGTTTCCAATTCACCGCGTAATTTCCCCAGCACCACAGTCGCCGGCACCGTCAGGCGCATTTCGGTGACAAACAGGGGCGACCCGGCGAAGGGGGCCGATTCCTGCCGGGCGGAGAGTTCTTCAATATTGACTCCGAATTGCCGCAACACCTGCGTGAGCCGTGCAACGATCCCCGGTTGATCCAGCGAATAGGTTTTGAGCCGAAACGGCAACCCCGCCACTGAATGCGTCGTACCGTGCAATTCCGAGACGCTGATCGTCAGGCCCATCTTTTCGCCAACCGCCGCCAGGCCGGATTTCAGTTTCTGCCCCGCCTCCCCTGCCGCATCGAGCAGGATCAACATGGCAAATTCCCCCCGCAGATTGACCATCCGCGAATCCAGAAGGTTTGCCCCGCCTGCATGCAAATGCCCGGTCAATTCGCCGACAATGCCGGGCCGATCCGGGCCAACGGCGGTGATGATCATCTGCGACATGGGAGAAACTGTATCGGGACAGCACTGCTAAGACAAAGGTTTGGGGAAGCCCCGTAAAACGTGAAAACGTGAAGACGCGAGGAAAACGAAACGCCTTCTTCTCACGTTTTCACGTCTTCACGTTTCAGCCCCAAATCACCTGGTTTTCAGGGCAAACCCCGCCCTGATGTAATCATTCACCGCCTCCGCCGTCAGCTGATGATCCCAATGCCCGCGCTGTTGCTTCCGCGCCGCCGCCAGAAATCCCTCCAGCGTCGCATCGGCCAGCCCGATCGACTTCGCATAACTCACAATATCGCGCGAAGGATCGACCAATTCCGGCGCGACGGCATTCGGTTTCTCCCCCGTCTGGGCACACCAATCCTCCAGGCTCATCCGGTTTTGCTCGATCCGAAACGGCTGCGGTCGCCGCGACGAGTAGTGATTGTTTTGAAACACGATCCCCTCTCGCATCTTGTTCAGCTCCACCAGCGGATTATCCAGTTGCTCAAAATCGTTGTCGTGCACGGAAAAATTCTCATTCACGGAGTTGGTGTTGAAGACCGGGCCGCTCCAGTCGTAAACGATGTTGTGGCGAATCTCTGCCTGCGAGGGTTGCAAATCGGTTCTCTCATTGCGCGGGTCGTACGCGAGTGCCGATTCGACGTTCACCGCATCGCTTTTGTGCGCGATGATGTTTCCCTCGGCCAGGATCGCCGTGCAATCGAGAAACTCCAGACCCTGCCCGCGCGGCTGAGAACCGATGCCGTCGCCGTCGAGCACGACGTTGTTTCGCACGATCGACGGGGCGGAATAAACAAACGCCGCCCGGGGGTTTTTCAAAAACAGGTTGTTCTCCAGCAATCCGCCCGGCCGCAACTGGCATCCATGGCTCGACGCCCGGGCGCTGATGTTATTACGGACGATGAAATGCCGCTCGTCGCCCAAAGTCACTGGCTTCTGGAGATACATGTTGTGGTTGAAGATCGTCTTGCCGGCTTTGTCGATGCGGTCGTTCCATCCATTATGGTCAAAGACGTTCTCCTCGATCAGCACGTCCCAGAAATTCTCCAGGTAAATCCCCTGCGAATGCCCGCCGGCATCCCACGAATCGGCGATCACGCAGCGGCGGATCACCAGCCCCCGGCACGGCTCGCTCTTGGGCGATTGCAGCTCGATGTTGTTCCCGAAAAACCGCAGCCGGCACCCCTCGATCCAAAGAAATCTGCTGCCGGTATTCATGTAGATCCCTTTGTCCTGAGCCTCCTTGGAATGCCGGGGATCAAACGACGGCGAATCGGGATCGCGGCTGTCGGCGTAAAAATCCAAATCCTGCAACACCAGGAAATTCGGATGCCCCTCGCGCCCGCCCAGGCCCAATCGCGCCTCAAGCACCGGCCGCGGCAACGCCGGATCACCGTACGCGCCGACGACCATCGGCTCCAGCGCGCTTCGCCCGCCGCGCTGGAGCGGCGCGTTGAGGCTCTCATGCCCAAAAATATCCCCGCGCTTGAACAGAATCTGATCCGGATACCCGTTGCGCACCAGCGCGATCGCTCGCCGCAGCGTCTTCACCGGGGTACGCTGGCCATCGCCCGTGTCCCAACCCTCGGATGAGCTGACTTTGATTTGCCGCGCCTTCTCGAGCAATGTGAATTCCATAAAACCACCGGCGTCGCGCTGATCGGCAAGAGCCTGCTCCCAGCGAAGCGCCGCATTGGGCACGTCATTCGGCTCGGTCGCCGGCCGAGTCTGGGAATGCCCCCGCCCCGCAAGCAGGCAGATGCACCCCACGACGATCCCACGCAGAATGTTGCGATCGAGCCGTTTCATCATCGGCCCTCAGCGATCCAGCCCACCGCGTAACGGCGGACGATTCTTCTTAGCCGCCGGCGCTTTTGCAGGCGCGGTATCCGCAGTGATTGCCCCTATGGCTCGCTTGAGCGACAGCGCCATCCGCCGATTTTCCTGGTCGATTTCCATCACCCGCACATTGACGTTCTGCCCTGTTTTCACCGCGTCGCCCGCTCCGCGCAATCGTTGCTCGGAAAGCTCGGAGATGTGGATCAATCCTTCCAACCCGGGCTCCAGTTCGACAAACGCGCCGAAATCCACGACGCGCGTCACGATGCCGGAGGTCAGGCCGTCGGTCGTGTATCGCTCGTGCACGCTCTTCCACGGATCGGGGCCGGCCTGCTTGAGACTGAAGCTCATCCGCCGCGCCACCGGATCGATCGACAACACGACCAGCCGCGCGGTGTCCCCTTCTTTCACGACATCCCCCGCCGATTTCACGCGCTGCCAGCTCATCTCGCTGATCGGGAGCAATCCCTCGATCCCTTCTTCCACTTCGATAAATGCGCCAAAATTCTCAACCTTGGTGACGCGCCCCGTCACCGTCGAGCCCACGGCGTATTTCGCGCCGGCGTCGGACCAGGGATCGACGCCCCGCGCCTGCTTGAGGCTCAGGCTCAGCTTTCCGCTCTCGCGGTCGATCTTGAGAACTTTCACGTCCACGACATCGCCGGTCTTCACGCTCTCGCCCGGATTGCGCACGCGCCGAAAGCTCATCTCGCTGACGTGCAGGAGCCCATCGACGCCGCCCAGATCGACAAACGCCCCGAAATCCATCACGCTCCGCACGGTCCCGCGTCGAATCTGCCCCTCGGCCAATTCCTCCATCAGCTTTTTCTTCTGCTCCTCGCGCTGTCGTTCCAGGACATTGCGCCGCGAGAGGACGATATTTCGCCCCTCGCGTTGAACGTCGGTCACTTCCGCGGTGATCTTCTGATTCAAAAATTGCGAAAGGTCCGGCACATGAAAAATATCGACCTGCCCCGCCGGCATAAACGCCCGCATCCCCTTCACGCTCACTTCCAGGCCACCCTTGTTCACGCCGCTGACCGTCCCCTCGACGATCTGCCCGATTTCCAGTGTCTCCCAGGTGACGTTGGTCGCCGCCGCTCCTTTGAGCGACAAAATCAGCAGCCCCTCGCGCGCGTCGTACCGCTCGACATTAAATTCCATCTCCTGCCCCACCTTGGGCTCCTCCTCAAACTGCTCGAGCGGCGCCACCCCCTGGCTTTTGCCCCCCAGATCGACGAACGCCTGGTCTTTGTCGATCGAAATGATTCGCCCCCGCCGCAGTCCCTTGGCCACCGGCGCCGCCTGCGGCTGATCCATCTCGTACAACTCATCCATCGGCAACCCGCTCAGCGCCGCATCCATCTGCGCATCCAGTTCCTTATCCGCATCGGGCCGGAATTTCTCTTTGTACTGATCGTCGAGACGGTGCTTGGCCATGGGTCCTTTCGTCGGCGCGAGAGGTCAATTCTAGCGGACCCGCGATGAGGGATCGAGGTAACGCCACGCGGGCGCTTGGAATTAGTTAACCCGACGTCAAATTCTCATAAACCCCTTGAGAATCTCCTGCTGCCCCTCTATTTGCCTTCGTCACGATGTAACTTCGCCCTGATAACGTTGGGGGAATTTTTAAGCCTCGTGAGGGAGAATCAATGCGTTTGAGGCAGGGGATCAAGCTCGCGGTCACATGCGCCGCATCTTTTATCGGGGCCCTGTGTTGCAGCCAAGCCCTCGCCGGTGAAATCCGGCTCGCGGCCTACAACCTCGATGCGGACGTCAGTTCATTCACCCCCAACACCTCGGCTCGTGACGCGCTGCTGCAAGGCATCGGCAACTTTTCCGTGGTCGGTCACGCACAGCAGTTGGACATTCTCGCGATGGAGGAGACCACCAGCAACTCCACCACGGTCACTCCCATCGTCAACGACCTCAACGGGATCTACGGAGCCGGCACGTACGCGACGCCGAGCTTCCAGGCGACGGAAAACGGCAACGACCCCACGTTTGGCAACGGCCCCAATGCGATCCTGTACAACACCAAAACGCTTACGCTCCTCGGCGCCGTCGGCGTTGGCACACCACAGGGAGCCACCAACGGGGAATATCGTCAGGTCGCCCGCTATGAATTTCAACCCATCGGCGGAGCAGCCAATAGCATCTTTTACGTCTACGTCAGCCACATGAAATCCAGTGCCAGCGGAAGCCTCAGCGCAGATCAAGCCGCCCGCAATGGCGAAGCCGCCATCATCCGCAACGACGAAACAAACCTCTCCGCTGCCGCCAATGTTCTCTACGTTGGAGATTTCAACATGGACGGCACCGCCGAGCCTGCTTACGCGACGCTCACCGGATCGGGGCAGGGGCAGGCCTTTGACCCGCTGAACACGACCAACGCCTCCCAAAACTGGAGCCTGAACAACACATTTAAAGGGATTTTAACGGAGTCGGTCACTAATCTTCGTTTTCGCGACGACCTTTTGCTGATGACGCAAAATGTCTTGAACGACACCTCGGGATTTCAATACGTCAGCGGGTCGTATACGGCATTTGGAAATAACGGCTCCATCTCGGAGGGGGGCTCTCTGGGCTCTTCCAGCAACACCGCTTTGAACAGCCTCTCCAACGGCTCGACGCTCCGAAGTGATCTGTCCCTGTCGAGCGATCACATTCCCGTTTTTGCTGATTTCGCATTTACCGCGGCAGTCGTTCCTGAACCGACTTCCGCGACCGCGCTGCTGATCTGCGGCCTGCTCTGTTTCCGTCGCAACTCGCGCAAAGCGATCTAAGCCCGTCACTTTCCAAGCGGTCAATCGCGCCTTTCCCCTTGCAGCGATTGAACTTGCCGCTTTTGGCGGCCTGGCAGTTTTTTTCCCGCGCATTGAATTCCCCGCCCCGTCGCGATACCGTTCCCTGCCCCTTTTTGCGGAGAAGATGATGTTTCCCTTAGCCGAGCGGATGAAGCTGATTTCCGAGTCGATCACCCTGGCGGTTTCCGCCAAGGCCAATGCCATGAAAAAAGCCGGCATCGACATCGTCGGCTTCGGTGCCGGCGAGCCCGACTTCGACACCCCCGCCTTCATCAAAGATGCCGCCAAGACCGCCCTCGACAAGGGCCAGACCAAGTACACCGCAGCGCCCTGCATCCCGGAATTGCGCGAAGCCATTGCCAAGAAATTCAACACCGAAAACGGCCTCCCCTATAAGTCCGACCAGATCACCACCGGCGCCGGCGGCAAGCATTGCCTCTATATGGCGTTCATGGCCATCCTCAACTCCGGCGATGAGGTTTTGATCCCATCCCCCTACTGGGTCAGCTACCCCGAGCAGGTCAAGCTCGCCGGGGGCACGATCAAAATCATCCCCGGCAACGAAGCCAATGGCTTCAAGATCACCCCCGCTCAACTCGAATCCGCGATCTCCCCCAAATCGCGCATCCTGATCATCAACAGCCCCAGCAACCCCGGCGGCCACGCCTACTCCCCCGCTGAGCTCAAGGCCCTGGCCGACGTCGTCGTTAAACATCCCCAGCTCATCATCTTCTCCGATGAGATTTACGAAAAGCTCGTCTACGACAGCCTCAAATTCGTCAGTTTCGCTTCACTCCATCCCCAATTGCTGGAGCGCACGCTCACCTTTAACTGCCACAGCAAGAGTTTCGCGATGACCGGTTGGCGAGTCGGCTACATCGGCGGCCCTAAGCCCGCCATCGACGCGATCAACAAGCTCCAAAGCCAGATGACCAGCCACATCACCAGCTTCACGCAGGCCCCCGCTGCCCTCGCCCTGACCGACCCGCGCGGCGCTGAAAGCACCGAGCAGATGCGCAAGCAATTCGAGAAACGCGGCAAGCATATGTGGGAGCGACTCAATGCCCTGCCCAAAATCACCTGCGTCAAACCCCAGGGCGCTTTCTACACGTTCCCCAATGTCAGCGCCTACTTCGGCAAAACCGTCGGCAGCATCAAGATCATCGACGCCATCAGCTTTTCCAGCGCCCTGCTCGAGCAAGGCCTGGTCGCCGTGGTGCCCGGCAACGACAGCGGCTTCGACACCCATGTGCGATTGAGCTTTGCGACGAGCATGGAGCAGATCGACAAAGGCATCGACCGCATCGGCGATTTCCTGAAAAAGATCGCCTAGCTGCGGGGCCTCGGATTACACCATGAACAACGCCGGTGAAACCGCGAAGTATTTGGCCAATTTGAGAATCTGCGATTTGCTCATGAATCGTTTGCCGCTCAGGATCAGCGATGCACTCGGCTGGCTGCCGATAACACGCCCCAGACCATTGATATTCATCCCCTGCTCCTCCATGAGAAACTTCAAGCGTTCGATCGGAGTCGATTGGGGAAGCGCCCGACTGCGACGTCCCTGCTCGAACTTCTGCGTCAGGACCGCCAGCGTCTCCATGTAGTCGCGTTCTCCCGCATCCATCTTTTGCTCCGGCTTCGACGCCGCGAGCTTTATCAATACAGCGGTGGCTCGATCGAAATCGTCCTCGCTGCGAATAGGTCGCAACGGAAAGGCGCGAACCAGATCGAAGTAACTGTCTCGAAGCCGGCGATGGGAGGTCGTGGTTCTCATGATCTTATTTCCATTTACCCCTGCTGTATTCGGCATGCGTCAAAACCTCCAACACCATGACCCGCTGTGAAACATACTGAATGATCGTCAGCAGGCGATACTCATTGCCTTTGACGTTGAATACCGTGATCACCACCCTGCTCTTTAGCATCACGCCGTCGGCCGACGGGAACTGCCTGCGAACATCCTGAATATTCCGCCAGGATGCTGCTTTGGCGACCTCCAGCCAATTTGCCAGCCATAACGCGGCGTCCCGATGTTTGTCGGCGAATCGCTCGATTGCCTTGAGGTTGACCACCTCCACATATTGCATTATGCAATATTTGAAGATGGACGTCAATGCGGGAAACAGTGTTATGGCCTTAGCTTTTTAAAATAGCGTTGCTATCTCGACGGTCTTTCCTGTCTGGCTGCTCTCCCGCGCCCCATCCAGCAACCTCATCGTCATCAATACCGATTCCGCCGTCACCGCCAGCTCCCCGCCGCGTAAAATCGCCCCCGCGAATTTCTCCCAAATCTCCGATTCACTCAACCCCTTTGCCGCCAGCGGCAATCGTCGTCTCGCCGACCCATCCGCCGGCGAAAAATCCGCCTCCGCCCATTTGCTCACATCAAATTCCAGGCTATACGGCGACTGAGCCGAACCTGCCGACCCGTCGATGTGCCACCTTGGCAGCGGCAGCTTCGTCGTTGTGTTGATCTCTACCATCCCGGCCGCGCCATTGTCGAAATCGATGCACACCCGCGCGAAATCATCGCTGTCGCTCGTCCACACATTTCCCGCAAGCCGCGCGAACACGCGCAGGGGCCGAGCCGGCAGCATCAATCGCCATATCTGATCCACAAAATGGCTCCCCCAATCAAACAGCCCACCGCCGCCGAACGCCGCCTCGTTGCGCCATCCCGGCCGATATTCCTTCGCCGCCGGCCCCACGCAGCTTGCCCACTGTCCCAGTCGGCTCTCCACGTTGAACACCCGTCCGAATGTCCCCGATTCCAGCGCCGCCTTCACCGCCAGATAATCCGCGTCCCATCTCCGATTATGAAACACGCTCAACACCCGCCGCTGCGACCGTGCCAATTCAATCAATTCCTTCGCCTGGGCGAAATTCATCGCCATCGGCTTCTCAACCATTACATGCTTCCCCGCCGCCAGCGCAACAGACGCATGCTCAAAATGCATCGACGTCGGCGTCGAGACTAAAATCGCATCAATGTCCCCATCTCCCAGCAGCTCCTCCGCC
>CAZCKE010000155.1:0-8738 GCA_964499005.1 uncultured Tepidisphaeraceae bacterium | reverse complement strand
GACGATGCAGACCAGCCGGCCCGGGATTTTCGCGGCGGGGGACATCGCGGCATTTGAAGGGAAGCTGAAACTGATCGCGACGGGGTTCGGAGAAGCGTGCACGGCGGTGAATTTCGCCAAGCATTACCTGGACCCCAAGGCGAACGTGTTCCCGGGGCACAGTTCGAATATGAAGAGATAAGAAAAAGAAATGCTGAAAGATGAATGCGGAATTGAATGCTTATGAGACGGGCGTAATGAACTTCACGACGCACGTCCGGGGGTATAAAATCAATGGAATGCTTGGCTGGCCGCGCTGGATTATCCTGATTGGCCTGGTTTTCGCGGGGCGGGCTGCGGGAGCGGGGCCGACGACAACGGCGAGCACGCGGCCGGACCCGGTTGCGCTGGCGATTGGACATCGGAGAGAAGCCGCGATGAAGGCGGCGGCGCAGAAGGGGGCGATGCTGCTGCATTTGCCGGGGATCGGGGGGCAGCTGGGGATCGATCGCCGAATGACGGCGGGGCTCAAAGATGGGGGAGTGAAGGCGAAGATTGTTATCTACGACTGGACGGAATATGACGCGGGAATTCATGCGCTGCATGCGTATGACCGCAATCAGGCGGAGGCGGAATTTGCTGCCAGGCTGATCGTGGCGCATCATGAGGCGGATCCGGATTCGCCGATTTTTTTGACGGGGCATAGCGGAGGATGCGCGATTGCGACGTGGGCACTGGAAAAACTTCCCCAGGGGATTGTGGTTGATCAAGTGCTGCTGATGGCTCCGGCGCTTTCGCCGACGTATGACCTTTCGAAAGCACTAAGGCATGTGCGGGGGAAGATGTATTGCTTTACGAGCACGGGGGACTCGCTGGTGCTGTATACGGGGACGCGAATGTTCGGGACGATGGATGGGTTGCATGTGGAGGCGGCGGGGTATGGGGGATTTGTCATGCCGGCGGGAGCGGATGCCCAGGAATATCGCAAGTTGGTGTCGGAGCCCTACAAAGAGGAGTGGGGGCGCTACGGGGATTGGGGGGATCATATCGGGCCGATGGCGCGAGCGTTTGCGGAGGCGGTGTTGGCGCCGTTGGTGGAGCCGGCGAAATTTGCGGAAAGTTCGACGACGAAGCCGACAGCGATGTTTTCGCGCTGATTTCGGGGGATTTTTGAATACGAGAATCAAATGCAATGCGGCGCGAATCTTGACGCTTTTGTGAACTATTGCGTTTTCAAGGAATGCAATGGAGAGCGCGTTAGGCAGTGAGGACGTCGAGCAGTTGCTTGAGGTCGGTTTTTTGGGGATCGTCGGGGTTGTTGCGGAGGTAGGCGTCGAGCCAGAGACTGGCGGGGCGGGAGGGGCCGATGCGAGGCAGGACCAGGGCGAGGTCGCGCTGAAGGTGGCCCTGGCTGGGCCAGAGGAGCATTTCCATCTCGAGGACGGCGGCGACGTCACTATATTGGTTGTTGCTGCCGAAGAGGTGCAGAAGATTCTGGAGAATGCGAGTCAGCCAGTGACGGTTGGAGGCGGGCTCGAGAATTTCGTCGGACCATTCCATTTCGGGGCCGAAGAGTTCCTTGATGCGATCGTGGGCTTCGTCGACGGTGAGGATGCGGCCGCCGGCGAAGGGGTCGACCAGAAGAGCGCGGCGGGGGGCTTCCTCGATGGCGACGAGGAAATGACCGGGCAAGCCGACGCCCCAGGTCCGGAGGCCCAGCCGCTCGGCCACGATCTTGTAAACAAGACTCAGCGTGATCGGGAGACCGCGCTTGGTAGCCAGAACGGCGGGCAGATAACTGTTGGAAGGGTTGTAATAATCTTCGGTGTTGCCGCGGAAACCTTCTTCGTCAAAGAGCACTTGATGCAGGTGTGCGAGGATGGCCTGGACCTGATGTCCGCTGACGCGTTTTCTCACCAAGTCGGCGTATTTTTGGAGTTGGCGATCGACGGTCTGAGGATTGACCTGCGGCATCTGATGCATGGAGATCGCGATGGCGCCATTAAGCAATGCATCAGGTGAATGGATGGATTCCATCTGCCGGGCGAGGATTTGGAACGCCTCCGGTAGACAGCATTGCGGTAAGTCGGGCCGGCTCATTCGCGATTCTCCGCGGTCGGTTATCATGGATATCGTCCAATCCTGTCTTTTCAGTTGCATAAATCATGCCGGATAAACGGAACGGGCCGGCTAAATATGGATTCGATGGTGTGAGAAATATGGCGCGGGCGGACTATGCCGCGCAATAGGGGGGCGAAAACGAGGGGGGAGATGGAGTCAGGCGGACTGCGCAGTGGAGGCACGATCCGAGAGACTTTGATGCCAGCGACGATACAAGGCTTGTGCCAATTGGATCAGTTCGGTGCGACCGATGCGGCCGATGGGACGCGAGGCATCAATTTGGAGCCACTGGATTGCCTGGGTTACCGCGTTGGGGCAGACGCCCAGATTTTCGACGGTTTCATCCAGAATTTGCCCGACGGGGCGATGCGGCAATAAGTATTGGCGCTGCGACAGATATTCCAGGAGTTTTCCCGCATCCGACACGGGCACGTTCAAAAATCGGCGATTCATGAGCAAAGCCTCCGCTTCCCCAAGACCGGAATGATGATAGGCCGTGGGCCGATAAGAAGCCAATGCATTCAGGTCGCAGCGAATTTCGAATGTGTGAGAGGAACCCCAAAAAGCCGATGGGGGGAATGAGAGAAGGGGATAGGTTCTTTTCTTGACAGGAGGCGGTGCGCCGGTAGATTCTCCCTTCCCGCGGCGGAAGGGATTGAAACCGCACGAGTGAATTTGGCGGCTATTTGATGATAGAATCCCGGGCCGTGATGAGTTGGCCCGAAGAAGGAAATGATTCGGCAGTAGCTCAATGGTAGAGCAGCCGGCTGTTAACCGGCTGGTTGTAGGTTCGAGTCCTACCTGCCGAGTTTAACCTAAATGACAGCCGAACACGGATTTAGTGTACCTGCCCGCGTGTGGCAGTGCGGCCCAGAAGCGAAGGCCAAAACGGTATTTACCGTTTTGCGCCGGAGCAACGGGAGGTCGCATGCCGCGATTAGTCCACCTCGATCCAAGTTACCGCAAACACCGTGCATCGGGCCAAGCAGCCGTCACTCTTGATGGGCGAGTCATCTATCTGGGCCCCTACGAGTCTGCGGTCATTGGTTACCTTGAATTTTTATGGAACAGTTCCACGAGCTCGTCGTACACGGCTTCCGCCTGCTCGCCGCCGGCGTTGATCGCGTGGGTCGCGCAGTGCCGCACATGATTGCGAATCAGTTCCCGGCCGACGGCGCTCAATGCTTCATAGATCGCTGAAAGCTGTCCGAGCACGTCCGCGCAGTAGCGGTCTTCCTCCACCATCTTGTGAATGCCGCGAACCTGCCCTTCGATGCGCCGTAGCCGGGCGAGATTCGCTGCTTTAATTTGAGGATCAACCGCGACGGCTTTACGTTCACTGCTTTTTTTCGCCATTATTCCGTACTCCGCGGTTAGTTTCCGGCAGGCTCTCATTGAACCACATAGGGGATCATATACCCCATGGGGTATTAGGTCAAATACCCGGGGGGGGTATGTCGCTTTGAAAATGCAATTACCCCTCGGATGCTTCATACGGAATTGCCGATGGGGTTTGAAGTTATGAGACGAAAGGCGGCACACCGCCACGAAAGGCCAAACAAATCAGTCGGCAGTGCAAAGCCGATACAATATACTAGACGCCTTGGAACGGAAACCGAGGCAATTCAATTGCAAACCGTCGGCGAATTCTTGACCAGTTGAATTCCCAGGCGTATTGTGTGAAACGTCGTGCTAAGTTTTCGTCACATCATCTGTGCGATCCTCGCCATGGCCCTGGTGGCCGGTGGCATTCCCACATTAGCTTGTTCGACCGCCGCCTGTGCCGCGAATACGGAATGTGCCTCGGTCCATTGCAGTTGTTGCGGCTCCACTTGCTCCTGGCCAAAAGGGTCACACCAGTCGCCTCAGCATAGTGTTACCTGTGACCAAAAGTGCCCGCTAATCACTTCCAGCAAATTGCCTGCGATCAGCAGCGCGCAGCCCCTTGTTACATCGGCGCTGACCATTGCCGAACAGCCTTTGTTTGCATCCACATGCCTGGCTGCGAGCATTCTCCCGGTCTCTGCAAGTTGCGACCAACCTACCCCCACGCTTCTGAGTTTAGCCTGCGCGCTAACCATCTGAATCCCTTCCTGAATTGATGTTTATTCGTTGGCGCCAATCCGCCTTCCCGGCGTGAATACGCGCATTTTCCTGAACCCCATTCTTTCTGCGCGAAATCCTATGAGAACGATTGTTATTGCGGCATCCGCCGTCGTTTTGACCCTGGCCACTGTATTCAGCGTCAACAAGGCTGCATCCATCATCCGCTCCAAGAGCCAACATGCAGACGTCGAGGCTTCAACCGCTGGGACCAAACAGCTTTGGACCTGCGGCATGCATCCCCAGGTCATCCAGGACCATCCCGGCATCTGCCCCATCTGCCACATGAAGCTGACGCCGCTCAACGCGGATTCAGACGACAAAACAGCCAGCGGCGAACGAAAGATTCTGTACTACTGGGACCCCATGCTTGGCCCCTCATCGATTTCCCATACGCCGGGCAAAAGCGCCATGGGCATGGATTTAGTGCCAGTCTATGAAGACGAGCAATCCGCCGGGCCAACCGTCAAGATCGATCCGACCATCGTTCAGAACATGGGCATCCGCACGGCGGAAGTGACACGCGGGCCGCTGACAAAAACAGTGCGAGCGGTCGGCATGTTGGAGGTTCCCGAACCCGCCCAATACGACATCAATCTCAAGGTTAATGGGTGGATCAAAAAGCTCTACGCCAATCAGGAAGGGATTCACATTCACAAGGGCGAAGTGCTGTTCGACCTGTACAGCCCGGACGTTCAAGTCGCCGAGGAGGAATTGATCGGGGCCGTCAAATCGCTCAAGTCTCTCGACCCGAAAGGATCAGACGCGATTCGGTCGGAATCGCAGAGCCTGGTCGATTCGGCAAGGCAAAAACTCCGGCTCTGGGACATCGCCGAAGAGGACATTGATGCCGTCGCCCAAGCGTTCACCGCGCCGGCAACAGTTCCTTTTCGCAGCCCGGCCGAAGGGCATCTCATCGACAAGATGGTGGTTGAGGGTTCAGCCATCCAGGCGGGCATGAAGGTGATGCGTATCGAGGATCATTCCAAACTCTGGCTCGACGTGCAGGTTTACGAAGACGACATTCCTTTCCTTTCTCTGGGCCAATCGGTAGACGCAACGATTGACGCAGTACCCGGCCAAACCTTCTCCGGCCCGATCACGTTCATCTATCCGCATCTGGATCACATGACCCGAACCGTCATGGCTCGCATCACGCTGGACAATCCCAAAGGCCAACTGCGGCCCGGCATGTACGCCACAGCCAACATCGTTACCAAGCCCGTGCCGGATGCCGTGCTGGTTCCCCGCGAGGCGGTGATTGATACGGGGACCCGCCAGATCGCTTTCGTCGCGACGGAACAGGGCCACTTTGAGCCGCGAAAGGTTCGTATGGGCGTGGTGGGGGATGACGACCGCGTCGAAATACTTGAAGGTTTAGGCTCTGGCGAAACTGTCGTCACCAGCGGCCAATTCCTCCTCGATGTCGAGAGCCGAACCACCGAGGCCATCGACAAGCTTCGCCAGCCCTCCGCGCAACCCAGCATGGAATTGATGCACTCCACCACCCAGGACAGCCAATAGTTCCTCTCAAAAGACCACTGCCATGATTGCAAAAATCATCGAATTATCTGTCCGCAACAAATTCATGGTCTTGCTGTTGACCGCGATGCTGGTAACTGCCGGAATCTGGGCGACGATTCATATCAGCTTGGACGCTGTGCCCGACCTTTCCGACGTTCAGGTGATTGTCACGACCGACTATCCAGGCCAAGCTCCCAACGTCGTCGAAGATCAAATTACTTATCCGCTGACAACGGCCATGATGGGAATTCCCCACGCCAAGGTCGTGCGCGGCATCAGCATGTTTGAGCAGTCGTTCGTTTACATCATTTTCGATGACAGTACCGATCTGTATTGGGCGCGAAGTCGAGTCTTGGAATATCTCAACTTCGTCAAGGATCGCCTCCCCAATGGCGTCGAGCCGAAACTGGGTCCCGATGCCACAGGCGTCGGATGGGTATATCAATACACGCTCTACCCCGGTTACTACTCACCGGCGCACCCGAATGGGATCTGGCACGATGAAGCCAGCGGCAAGTGGTATGCCCAGCCGAACGAGGCTCCCTCGGACCGCCAGGCTAAGCTCGTAAAGGTTCGGGCGTTTGACAAGCCGGGCAATTCCCCGCTCGATGGCACGCCGCTGGTTTCATCCAATCAAGACCTGGCGAGTCTCCGCAGTTTGCAGGATTGGTATCTGCGCTATCAGCTCACCGCCGTACCGAACGTGGCCGAAGTTGCGCCGATTGGCGGCTTCGTTAAGGAATATCAGGTGGTCCTCAAACCCGAACGCCTGCTCGCTTACAACCTGCCCCTCAACACGATCATGACGGCCATTCAACGGTCGAACAACGACGTAGGTGGGTCCGTCATCGAACTCAGCGAAAACGAATACATGGTCCGCAGCCGCGGATATTTGAAGGGCCTCACGGACCTGGCCGACGTGCCCGTGGGCGTCGGCAAAGACGGCACGCCCGTCATGCTCTCCAACGTCGCTACGCTCCAAATCGCTGGCGAAGAGCGGCGGGGCGTCGGCGAATGGAACGGCGAGGGCGAAGCCGTAGGCGGCGTCGTGGTCGCCCGATTCGGGGCCAACGCATATCAGGTGATTCAGGACGCAAAAGCGAAGTTAGCCGAATTGGAAGATGGGCTTCCGCCTGGCGTCACGATCAAGACGGCCTATGACCGCTCGGACCTGATTGAGCGGGCGGTTCATACCCTGCGCCACACGCTGCTCGAAGAAATGCTGGTGGTCGCACTGGTCTGTGTCTTCTTCCTCTTGCACGCGCGCAGCTCGCTGGTGGCCATCTTCGTGATTCCCAGCAGCATGCTCATCAGTTTGCTCACCATGCACCTGCTGGGCATCAACGCCAACATCATGAGCCTCGGCGGAATCGCCATCGCCGTCGGCGTGGTGGTGGACAGCGCGATCATTATGGTCGAAAACGCGCACAAGCATCTCAATCACGAAGATGAACGAATCAGTGCGGGTGGAAGTCCACGGCTCCGCAGCGATGTTATTATTGAAGCGGCGAAAGAGGTCGGCCCCAGCCTCTTTTTCAGCCTTCTGATCATCACCGTGAGTTTCATGCCGGTTTTTGTGCTTGGCGGCGAGAGCGGTCGCCTATTCAAGCCTCTGGCGTTTACGAAAACCTTTGCGATGGCATCGGCGTCAGTGCTTTCGATCACGATCATCCCGGTACTGATGGTCTATTTCATCACGCCTCGCACGTTGCCGCGTGCCTGGGGGCGCATTGCCAACTTTCTGACCATTTTGGCAATGATCTTCGTGCCGGCGGTGCTCCTCTGTTTGCTTGCTCAATTCGATCACGACCTAACACCGTACCGATGGTGGATGACGGTTGGCTGGGCCATTCTGGCGGCGATGATCTTTATCCCGCAACGGATCATCCACGAGGACCGGAGTCCGATCAGCTACACGTTGCAGAAGGTTTACAACCCATTCTTCTGGGCAGCGATCAAGTTCCGTTGGGTGGTGCTCGTCTTGGCATTGGCGTTCATGGCGTCAGCCGTGTGGCCACTTCGGCGGCTCGGCAGCGAATTCATGCCGCCGCTGGATGAGGGGGATTTGCTGTACATGCCGACGACTGATCCGAGCATCAGCGTGACCAAGGCCCGGCAAGTCCTTCAGCAGACCGACAAACTCATCAGGACATTTCCAGAAGTCGTCAGTGTCTACGGCAAGATCGGCCGATCCGACACGGCTACCGACCCTGCCCCACTCGACATGATCGAAAGCGTGACCCGTTTGGAAACCGACCCCGGCAAATGGCGCAAACGGAAAATGAGCTATTTCTTCGATGGCTGGCCTTCGGCGCTCCGCTGGACTTTCGAACATACCTTCTGGCCCCGCGAACGGAAAATCACGATGGAGGAATTGGTCTATGGATGGCAGGACCCGGACAAGACTGATCATCCTGGCTTAAACGCGGTTGTAACTGAGCCCGGCGTGGCCAACGCTTGGCCAATGCCCATCGAGAACCGCACAAACATGCTTTCCACCGGTATCAAAACACCGGTGGGCATCAAGATCATGGGACCGGACTTGCAAGTTCTCTCGGCCCTGGCAGAGAAAGCATCGACGATCATGCTGACCATTTCGGGAACGACCAGCGCGTATCCCGAGAGGACATTCGGCGGCTATTACCTTGATGTTGACGTCAACCGCCAGCAAGCCGCTCGCTATGGTCTGACTGTCGGTGATGTGCAGGATGTCATCAGCACGAACCTGGGCGGCATGAAAACGACGACCGCTGTCGAAGGGCTTGAGCGATACCCTGTGAACGTTCGCTACGCGCGCGATTTCTCGAGTCGTCGCGACCTCGCCAAACCCGAGAACCTCAGCCGGCTTTACGCGTTCCAAAGTGCGCCGAATCTTGTGGGAGCCACGGCGGACCATTCCTATTCGTTCAAACCGAGCGAGATCGAAGCCGTCGTTTTTGCGCTGGCGGCCAAGCTTGGCGGTTCCATCGGCGCCGGCAGCAAGTCGCCGGTCAACGACAAGGTTCTGAACG
>CAZCKE010000154.1:0-8778 GCA_964499005.1 uncultured Tepidisphaeraceae bacterium | reverse complement strand
TGCATGATGAATTTCCAATTGCCGCCGGGGCGCACGTCCATCTCGTGGATGGTGTTGGAAAAGCCGGTGGGCCCCCACCACTTGGCGATGTGCTGGGGATCGGTCCAGACTTTCCAGACGAGTTCGCGCGGGGCGTCAAAGACGCGAGTGGTGCTGATCTCCCGGTCGGCGGTGTAGGCGCTTTGTTCACTCATGTCAAAACTCCCGATGGTGGTGGTTAACTTTTAGGCGCGGATTCAGCGACGGTTTTCATCTGCGCCAAACCTTTTTCGAAATCGGTTCCAATGAGCTTGTCCATGTTCATGATCAGGTGGAACGCTTTGAACACGAAATTCTTTTTGCCGGTCATCGCCCAAGTCACGAGCGTTTGATTGCCCTGCGGCTGAAATGTGAATTCGGCGGTGTTGGTCGCCTTGAAGGGCTTGAGAAATTCCAGCTTGAGGCGCACCAGTTCGGTCGGCTTACTGTCGGTGATGGTCATGCGGCCTTCGCCGACTTTTTTGTTGCCGGACCAACCGTGAATCGAGCCGACACCGGCGGGCGGGCCTTCGTAAGTTTCGTTCATCGCCGGATCGAGCTTGGCCCATGGAGACCATGCTTCCCATTTCTTCAATTCGTTGACGTGAGCGAATATCGTGGGAGCGCTGGCGGCAATCGTGGCCGAGCGGGCAACGCGAAATTCGCCGGGTTGCATCGCGACAACGATAATCACCAGGACAATGAGGACAGCCACGACAATGAGAATAATGTGAAGCATGGAAGAGCTCCTTGGCATCAGGTCGCGGTGACGATTAGTTCCCCTCCCTGGCCCGAGCCACTTCTGTCGCGAAGCGGTCGAGGGATTGCGACCAGCCCTGATCTTCCATGTAACGCTTGGAAATTGAAATAGGCGTATCGCGATGAAGCGTGAGGCGGGTTTTGCCGGAGCCCTCAGGGGCGAAGGTCACGGTATCGTGAATTTCGGCCGGATAATCGTTTAGCCCATATTTGGAGGGATGGACGAAATTCCCCTGTTCGTCGGAAAAGTGCATGGTGGAGATAATTTTTTCCGGGGTGACGATGTCGTTGTAAGCGCCTTTGTTCCAATAGTCCTTGCCATCGGGAGATCGCATGCAGAAATGAAATGAGCCGCCGACGCGGAAATCGATCTTGATGACCGGCGCGGTAAATCCCTTGGGTCCCCACCACCGGGCAATGTGCACCGGATCGGACCAACATTGAAAGACCAATTCGCGCGGCGCGTCGAAGACCCGCGTGATGGTGAGCTGCGGCTCGGCGGGATTCACCCTGGTGTCATTTTTCGCGAGCATGTTTTTTCTCCTTGGCTTGAAGTTCTTTGAGGTATTCGTCGAGACGGTCGAAACTTTCTTCCCAAAAGCGGCGGTAATGCTCGACCCAATCGGCGACGTTTTTGAGGGGAGCCGCGGCCAGCCGGCAAGGGCGCCACTGCGCCTCGCGTCCGCGAGCGATCAGATGGGCCCGCTCCAGGACCTTGAGATGCTTGGAAATTGCCGGGAGGGTCATTTTGAAGGGGGCCGCCAGTTCAGTCACCGAGGTTTCGCCCCGGGAAAGTCGAGCCAAAATGGCCCGCCGAGTGGGGTCGGCCAGGGCGGCGAAAGTCGAACTTAGCAGATCGGCAACCATGTAATTTACCATTCGGTTAATTAACTTATTGGTAAAATAGTATCGCGATCGGGGGATGTCAACAAATATTTTCCGTTTTTATTCATGCCGTGGTTTCACAGAACGCTTGGCGAATAATGCTCGACCGTGGGGAATGGATCATAGAAATGGTGCAAGAGGGCACGCCATCGCTGGTAATCGGGGGACAGCCGAAAGCCAATCGTATGGTCCTCGAGTTTCCGCCAATGGACAAGAAGAACGTAACGTGTTGGAGATTCGACGCAGGGGCGCAGTTCGTGGGAAATGTAACCGGTCATCGAAGCGATGATGGGAGACGCCTGGCGAAAGGCGGCGATGAAAGCATCGTTGGTTCCGGGACGGATGTTGAGAATTGCGACTTCGAGAATCATGGTTTTCTCGCTTTCTGAGGGAGGGAGCGATGAGAGACTGGGAAAACACTTTGGGACACGGAGCCGATGAAAGACGGCGCGGTTAGAAGCGCCGACCGCCGGATGAGCGTACGGCATCTACCAGCGCCTTGAATTCAGCGCGAATCGATTTGGGCAGCCCGGCGGCAAACCGTTTATCGAGAGGAATGTGGCGAATCAGGTCTTCGACGTCGCCGACATCGCGAGAGCGGGCAGGGTTTTTAAGGCCTGAGATGAGCTTGATCGCGACAAGGTCTTTCAGGGTGACGACACGAACGCCGTCGATGATGGAAGTTCGCCCGATTTGGATGCCGGCGTCGTCCGCGGGGACGGTGTGGATTCGGACGCCGTCGAGGATGTGTTCGCGATTGGCTTTGTCCCAACGAGCGCCGGCCGCCTGAAGCTGGGCGGCGGTAGCGGCGGGATCGATGGAATAGAGATCGAGATCGACGGTGGACCGGCCGCCGCCGTGCAGGTAGACCGCGATGCCTCCGAGGACGGGAGCATCCACGACTTCGCGAATGCGGCGAGCAACAGCAAGGATACGGCTGTTATCGCCGGGCATACCAATTCCGAGTTTGGCGCGGGCGCGACGGCGTCGAATTCCCAGCGTCGTGGACATGCTCGAACTATATCACTGAAACGAGTTCAAATCACCCGGCTCAATCCACCGCGCTCATCAGACTTTGAGCGAGGCCATATCGATCACAAAACGATAGCGGACATCGCTTCTCATGACGCGTTCGTAGGCCTGGTTCACCTGCTGGATCGGGATGATTTCGATATCGCTGGCGACATTGTTTTTATCGCAAAAATCGAGCATTTCCTGGGTTTCGCGGATGCCGCCGATCATGGAGCCGGCGAGGCTGCGGCGGGCAGTGATCAGGGGCAGGGCGCCGATAGGAATGGGCTTATCCGGAGCGCCGACGACGATCATCGTCCCGTCGACTTTCAGCAGATTGAAATATTGATTCCAATCCATCGGCGCGGAAACGGTGTTGACCATCAGGTCAAAATATTTGTGAAGCTTGGCGAAAGTTTGTGGATCAGACGTCGCGTAAAAATAATCAGCGCCCAGGCGCTTGCCGTCTTCCTGCTTTTTGAGCGACTGGCTGAGAATGGTGACCTCGGCTCGCATCGCATGAGCGAGCTTGACGCCCATGTGGCCCAGGCCGCCGAGGCCGACAATGGCAACTTTCTTGCCGGGACCGGCGTGCCAGTGCCTGAGCGGAGAATAGAGCGTGATGCCGGCGCACAGCAGCGGCGCGGCGGCGTCGAGCGCGAGGTTGGCCGGGATTCGCAGAACGTAATCTTCGTTGACGACAATCTTGTCGGAATAGCCGCCGTAGGTAGGTGTGCCGTCGTATTCGCGTCCGTTGTAGGTGAAGACGACGCCCTGAGCACAGTATTGCTCGTTGCCCTTGGTGCATTGGTCGCAGTTTCGGCAGGAATTAACGAAGCAGCCGACGCCGACCTTGTCGCCGGCCCTGAATTTCGTGACGTGCCGGCCGACGGCGGTGACGATGCCGACGATTTCGTGGCCGGGAACCATGGGAAAAATCGCGCCGCCCCACTCGTCGCGGGCCTGATGGATGTCGGAGTGGCAGATGCCGCAATATTTGATGTCAATGGCGACGTCGTGCTCGCGCGCCTCGCGTCGATCCAACGAAAACGGGGCCAGAGGAGCTTTGACGGAGGCCGCGGCGTAGGCTTTGGTATTGGTATTGGGCATAGTGAATCCCCTCGAATCGAGCGTTTTGGTTTGTCGCTTTATAGCGTGGAAACGTGTTTTTGTCAGGGAGCTTACGCTCACTGCCGCTCATTGAAGATTTCGCGAATGGCTCGCGATGCCCACTGATCAAAAAGCGGCCACTGGGCATCGGAAAACAGATCAAACTGCGCTTCGACGGCCCAATGGAGGCGCAAAAACCAAAACAGGCTCACGAAGATTGCCTCGACGTGCCGCCGCGGATTCATCCCTTGCTCCACGATCAGGCAAACCAGATCGACCTCCGGTGGCGCCACGACCGGCCGCTGCCAATCGATCACGCGATAGCCACCGGGAGCAACAAAGACTTGATCGGCCTTGAGATCCCCATGAGTGAGCCCGGGCGATTTGGCGATGGCATCGAGAACCGCCTGAGATTTGCTCCACTGCTCAAGCCGTGGAACATCCCGCGGCAGGATCGAGGGGAATCGTTTCTTCTGAACCAGTTCAGCCAGTTTTTTGAAAATGATGTCGGTGGCCTTTGACCATGCGCTGGCCGAACCGATGTTCAGGTATGCGGGCGGATTGCCGCCGATGCTGGAGATTTGCGAGATCAATTTTCGGCCATGCTCGATCAATTCATATTCATTGTGCAGCACGTCGCGAAGCAGTGGCGCATCGATCCATTCGATGGTCATGGCAGTGCAATCCCCCAGCTTCTCCAGCAGGCCATGGCCCGGCAAAAGATCGGAAGAGGCTTTCTCATAAAATTCCGCTTCGACCGTCGGAGGCAATTGTGATTTGTAGACGAGCTTTCTGCCGTCGCTTAATTGCAATCGCTGCACGCAGGAGAGGGGCCATTCATGGATCGTCTTACGCTCCATGATCCGGCTGCCCAGCGCCCGGGCGAGTTCATCGTCGGTATGCAGCCAAATGCCGGGAATCGACGGATGTTTTTGCATGAGTTCATGCTGTCTTGCCGCGGACATCACTGCAAGACAACCGAGCGATTCAAAATGCTCCGGTTGGAATTCGTCCAAAGGCGATTTTCTCGTCCATCTGATGGCGATAAGCATGCATGGAGCCGAAATAAACGGCGGCATCCCCCCATCGCTGGTTGATTTTGTCGACGGCCCTTGAGATGCGGTGAGGCTTTTCGATTTCATCAAAAAGCGGCTGAGACACTTGATTGGCTGGAACGAGGCCGGCCACATCGACACCTACTTTCAAAGGCGGAGCAGCACTGGGCAGGCGGCGATTCCACAAACGCTGAAATTGCTCCAGAAGCGTCGGGGTATCCTGAATACAGGGCAAGGCGGCTTCGTCATTCCAGTAGTTGCCGCGAACATCTTTGATCGAAACTCTCAGGAATTGGGCGCAATAGCCGTCTCGGCGCAACCGAAAACCCAACCGGCACAACAGGCGAACCATGATGCCATATGCGTCTCGATCGTTCCGGAAATCAGGGTGAAGCACGTTGGCGTGGGTCATGGAGCGCCGGCGCTGGGGGATTTCAGGCTCATCATAACCATGAAAACCGGCCCACCAGTGCTTGCCGGAGACCGAGCCCCAGACGATTTCCGCCTGCTGTTTGCTGATGGCCCACAAGTCGCGGACATTATGGATGCCGTGGGCATTGAGGCGAGTGACCATGCCCTGACCGATGCCGCACAAATCCCTGAGGGTAAATTGGTCAAGGCGATCGGGGAGTTCTTCGACGTTCAGGACCGTTAACCCATCCGGTTTTTTGAGATCGCTGGCAATCTTGGCGAGCAGACGAGTCTGAGCAATCCCAATTGAGCAGGTCAGACAGGGGCTGAAATCCGCAAGGAGTTGCCGCTTGATCTGGCGTCCGATTTCCAGGGCGCGCCGCGGGTTTTGCTCGTCGCCGATCAATCGAACGGACCATTCGTCAATGGAATAGACCTTGCAAATCGGGGCACATTTCTCGACCGAGCGGAGGATCGCGTGATGAATCTCGACGTAGAGCTTTGGCCGAGCCTGAACGATCATCAGGTCCGGGCACAATTGTTTGGCATCAGCGACGCGCGTGCCGGTCTTGATGCTGAATCGCTTGGCGTCGTAGCTGGAAGCAATCACGCTGGTGTGGTCCGACATCACGGGAACCACAGCCACCGGCCTGCCGCGCAGCTCCGGCCGATCGTGCTGCTCGACGGCGGCGAAGTAACCGTTCATGTCGGTGAACAACCAATTTATCTGATTGTCATGCGACTCGCATGCCTCCAATCCATACCAAACATTATGCTAACAAGGCTGGCGGGGTATTTCCACTTAAAACTGCCATGCCAAAGACGAAATAGTGCTAGACTATCGCAGTGGCCAAAGTCTATTTAGAAACCAGTTTTTTCAGTGAATGCGTGACGATTCGTACGGGAACAATTGACTTGGGACGGCGGGACACGAGTTTGAACTGGTGGAGCAGGCAAGCTCCCGGATTTGAACTGTGCATCTCACCGGAGGTCGTTCGCGAATTAGCAAGTCCGGATTTTCCCACGGAGGTTCGTGATGCGGCCTTGAACATGCTGCGAGGGTTGAACGTACTGGCTTTCACCCAGGATGTAGCCGCCGTCGCGGAATTGCTTGTTCGCGAGCGGGTAATGCCCGGGCCTGCCGTCGAAGGGGATGCGTTGCATGTCGCCTTTAGCATGGTGCATCGAGTTGAGTATTTGATGACTTGGAACCAAAAGCATCTGGCGAACCCCCGGAAACGGACCCATTTGGCCGTCATTGCCAGCCGATTGAATTTATTGATGCCTCAGATTGTGACGCCCGATTTAATGATCCTGGAGGACGACGATGATTAACCCTCCACCACACCATGACGGACGGACCGCCGTGGACGACGTCCGCCATGTTCGCGAGCAAATCGCCAGACAACATCGCGGCAACCTACTTGAGCATATGGCGGAGACAAATCGAATTTTTGAGCAACTACGAGAAAAGTTAAATCTGAAAGTGGTTTTACCTTCCAACGATTCGCGTCGTAGTGGAACGGACGGCTGAGAAAAACCTTTGTATCTGACATCTGCAGTGTGTGCGGAACGAAAGACCAAATATTCGTTTCTACATTATTGCAGTCCGGGATGAAAAGGACATTTATGCAAACAAGGCCATCTGTCCATGCAACTGAGGCCGGCGGAAATGCGCCGCCGAGAGCGGCCGGATATCGCGATTGAGGCCGTATTTTCGCGTGAAAACGTCGAAACTTTGGGCGATCTGGTCCACCATTGGCCCTCGGCCGCGCCGGCGGGTCATCTTTGATGCATCGTACAGTTTGCCGCCACGAGCCTGACGAATCAGCGATTCCACTTTTTTCGCGCGATCGGGATGGACGTTGCGCTGGAGCCAATCGAGGAACAAATCTTTCAGTTGATAGGGCAATCGCAGCAGGACCCACGCTGCCCGCCGCGCGCCGGCTTCGGCAATCGCTTGGAGAATGCCCGGCAGCTCCGTATCCGTCAGGCCCGGGATAATCGGCGCGATATTGACTGACACGGGAATGCCCGCCGCCGTCAACTCGCGAATCGTCCGCAGCCGCCCCGCCGGAGACGAGGCGCGGGGCTCCAATTTCTGGGCAAGGTCCGCATCGAGCGTCACCAGCGTGACGGTGACGCGACCGGCGTTCATATGGGCGAGGCGGCCCCAAAGATCGGCATCACGCAGAACCAGCGCGCTCTTGGTCATCGTCGTCACGGGTTGGCCGCAATCGGCCATAATTTCCAGACATTGGCGGGTGATGCCCATCTTGTGCTCGATCGGCTGATACACATCCGTACTGGCGGACATCACGATCGGCTCGGGCTTCCAATTGGGCGAGGCAAGCTCCTGCCGCAGCAGGTGAGCGGCATCCGGCTTGGCCATCAGCTTGGTTTCAAAATCGAGACCGCAACTGAAGCCGAGGAATTCGTGGTATGGACGGGCGAAGCAGTAAATGCACCCGTGTTCACAGCCACGATAGGGATTAAGTGTCCAATCGAAGGGAACATCCGAGGTCTTGGCCACCTGATTGATGATCTTCTGCGTGCGATCGAAAAAGACTTGGCGCTGGACGCGGGTCGTCGAGCCATCCTCGTTTTGGCGTTCGATGGTTTGGCGATCGAGCTCTTCACCCAGGACATGGAGGCGAACGGTCTCAAATCGATTGCCGGGATTAAGGCCCGCCCCCCGACGGTGGGCCAGCCCGCTGGGCAAAGCATCGCGGTAGGCGAAATCCTCCTCCGTTGGAATCGCGTCGCTTTCGTTTGAAAATTCTTCCTTGCCCATACCGAACATTATGCTAACATCTGATCGGCGACGTCAATGTAATTCTTGAGGAATTGTTTGAGACACATCAAACAGAAGGAGGCATGTCATGAGCGAGGATCGCTATTTCCCGATCATTCGACGGTTGGCGGAATATGAGATTTGGTGCAATGCCAAAATGTTCGAGGCCGTCGGCACGTTGGAAGCGGCCCAACTTCTCCAGCGTTTTCCGTTCGGATTCGGCACCATTCATAGAACGTTGTTTCACACCCTCATGGTATTTCGCTGGTGGAGTGCGTGCGTCGGGCCGAAAATTTTCCACCCTTCGGAATACCCCGACTATGATCCCCATTTGCCCCTGGAAACCATGACCGCCTTGAACGGCGAACTGTCCGCGGCATTTCTGGACGCCATCGACCGTTCACACGAGGCCGGACTTCTACACCGCGACCGTCGGATCGAGCAGGTCTTCCACCTGGTCACCCACGGTACACATCATCGAACGCAAATCATCACGATGTTCCGGTTGCTCGGAAAAGACCCGCCATTCGAGGCGGGGGATTTTGGCGGGTGGAGCAATGTGAAGTAATTCGCGCCGAATTTGTTACGGGCGACCGCCCCTCACGATCGCGCGGCGCCAATTATTTCTTCTTCGATTTCCCAGGGATCTTTCGCAGCGCAAACCCTTTATGAATCGCGAAATTATTCGTTTTTTTCCTTTTGTACTTGTTTTTTGGATACTCCTTTGTTTCGTTG
>CAZCKE010000153.1:3320-8791 GCA_964499005.1 uncultured Tepidisphaeraceae bacterium | reverse complement strand
ATGTGACCGTCCAGGGCAAGTCCGTCCTGCAAAACGTCGACATCTTCGTCGCCGTGAAACCCAGCAAACAGGAATCCATAAAGAAAGCGATCAAGGATCAGGATGCCTTGATTAAGGACCGCGTTCGTACCATAATCGCTCAAACCGATCCGGATAAGCTCGGGGGCGGGTCGGAGCCGGGACTGGAAACGTTGCGCCGGCAGGTCAAATACCAGCTCGACGACATCCTGGGAGATGGGATGGTCGACGAAGTCTTGGTGCCCCGGTGCATTCCGTTCCGTACGGATTATTGATCGGCGACGCCGATGAGCCTTCGGTAAAGCCGATGCCTGTCAATCGCCAAGGATGGTGACGCATGGCAAAAAAAGCTTCTCCCGCCGCGGATAAACCCGCTGCTAAACCCACAGAACCCCAAGCTGCCGAACCGGCAGCGCCCGCGCCTCCTCCGTCGGAGCCCGCGCCGCCAGCCGCCGCCGCCCCGGCCTCAGCCCCAGCACAGGCATCCACCGAGCCTCCCGCCGCTGCAGCCGGTGCCCAGATTCCGCCACCGACCGCTGCTGTTACGGATGCCGCCGCAACCGCGGTGCCTCCTCCCAGCGCTGAGGCTTCATCTCAATCCCCCGATGAAGCTTCCCTTGAGCAACTTCTCAAGGAAGCTAATTTTGAGGACGCCAGCGCGGTGGCTCCCGACCTCGCAGCCGATGCCGAAGGTTTCAAGCTGCCCACATTCCAGCAAGCCCTCGCCGAGGCGCAGGTCTCCAGCATCGAGCTCCTCCGCGACGTCGAGCTCAACGTCAAAATCGAGCTCGGCCGAAACCGCATGCTCGTCGAAGACGTCCTCAAGCTCACCGAGGGCAGCGTCGTCGAGCTCGACAAGCTTGCCGGCGATCCCGTCGACGTATTTGTCAATGATCGCCTCGTCGCACGCGGCGAGGTTCTGGTCCTCAACGACAATTTCTGCGTTCGCGTCAACGAAATCGTTGCCGGCATGAAAGAGGAAGTTCCGTGAAACAGGCCACGGCGATGCGATGCCGTCCGCCATTGGGCGTATGGGGCTTGGTCTCCATCGTCGCCTTGGCTCTGGCAACCGCCAACGCCTCGGCGGCCGATCCTGCCCCTGCGCCCAAGCCTCTCGATGCCCCCGCATCCGTCAGGCCCACCGTCAAAAGCGCATTTGACGATCAACCCATCAACCGCAGCGATTCATCAACCCCGTCCTCTCCTCGCGACCCATCTCTTCCCAGCAAATTCTCCAATATCGACACCGGCCGCATCGTCCTGGCCCTCGGCGGCGTACTGCTTCTGATCGTGCTGCTCAAAGCCGCTGCCCGCCGCATTTTTCCTGGCGCCGCCGCCCATCGCTCCACCCGGGCCATCAAGGTTGTCTCTCGCTGTCCGATCACTCCCCGGCAACATTTGCTCCTCATTCAGATCGGCAAAAGGCTGGTAATGGTGGGTGACAGCGGCGCCCAGCTCAATCCCTTGTGCGAAATCACCGACGCGGATGAAATGGCCAACATCCTCGGCCAAATTCAGGACGAATCCTCTTCCATCATCAAGCGATTTGACACCTTTTTCGGCCGCGCCCGCAACGGTTACAACGAGGAGCAACCCGCGCCGATCCAAAACGAATCGCCTCCGCCGGCGCCCGAGTCCGACGATTCCGATTCCACCTTCGACTCTACTCACGAGATCAACGACCCCTCTATTCTGGCCACGCGCAAAGAGCTCTCCGGCCTCTCGGAGAAAGTCCGCGACCTCGCCAAGCAACTCGGCAACTCCTGATCGATTTCTCGCGCGGCTCGCGATTCATTCGCCGCACCGTCCGATAAAAACTAAAATTTTCCACTCGCTCGCTACACTTTGTCCGTGGAACTTGCTATAAAACTTTCGCACGGCATAGGATGCCGCGCCGCGGGACAACGCACCGCGCGGGACGCTCGATGAGAAAGGATGCTCTCGTGAGTCCGTGGATTCGGCATATCGCCGCGCTCTTTTTTGTAATCGCCCTTCTGCGCCCCGCTCCGCTTTCCGCCGCGGATGCCCCTGGCCCCCAAAATTCGCCAACGGATATTCTCGCCGCCGCTCCCACGAATTCCGTCCAGCCGACTCTCCAGGGTTTCGGCCAGCTTCCTGATCTCACCAAGCGCGAAAACTTTTCTTCCGCCATGCAGATCATCGTTCTGATGACGGTGCTCTCACTGGCTCCGGCGATTCTGCTGATGATGACCAGCTTCACGCGCATCGTCATCGTCATGTCGCTGCTTCGCCAGGCGCTGGGCACGCCACAGCTTCCTCCCAATCAAGTGCTGGTCGGACTCGCCATGTTCATGACCTTTCTCGTCATGGGCCCCACCTGGCAGAGGGTGAACGACCAGGCCTTGCAACCCTACATGGATGGCAAGCTCACCCAGAAGGAAGCTCTTTCCGCCGCTCAGGCGCCCGTCCGCGAATTCATGGAACTGCAAATCCAAAAAGCCCACAACGAAGCCGACGTGGATCTCTTCATGGATTTCGCCCATCAGCCGCGCGCTCATAACTGGAGCGACGTCGGCACCATATCCCTGATCCCCGCGTTCATGCTGAGCGAATTGAAGACCGCTTTTCTCCTGGGTTTCAAGGTCTATCTCCCGTTCCTGATCATCGATATGGTGATCTCGTCGGTCCTGGTCAGCATGGGCATGATGATGCTCCCGCCCGTGCTTATCTCACTGCCATTTAAGCTGTTACTGTTCGTACTGGTAGACGGCTGGCACTTGATTACCGCCAACCTGATGGGTAGTTTTATTACATAACGCTAGGCCGATGGCTTTGCGTCGCCGCGATTTGTGCCGCTCCAAGGATGGAACGGACGCGGACAATTCAGCACTCAAGGAAGGGTGTTGCTCATGTCGTTGGATCAAGCTTCCGAACTCATTCGCGATACGCTTCTGCTCGCGCTGCTGATCTCCGCACCGATGCTCGTGATCGGCTTGGTCGTCGGCGTCCTCGTCTCTCTGCTCCAGGCCGTCACGCAAATTCAAGAGCAAACGCTCTCCTTTATCCCCAAGATCGCAGCCATGGTCGGCGCGGCCATCGTGCTCATGCCCTGGATCAGCCACCGCCTCATGAGCTACGCGATCGAAATGTTTACCAGCGGACAAATTCGTTAAATCCAAAAACATGCTCGACCAAGCGCTCAACTTTGTCCCCGTCTACGTACTGGTGCTCTTCCGCATCGCCGGCATGATGATCTGGGCCCCCATGCTCGGCAGCGCGCGAATCCCCAAACGCATCAAAGCCATGATGGCCTGCGTCCTTGCCTTGGGCATCGCGCAAGGCCTGACTCTCTCCGTTCAAATTCCCTCCACCCCCTGGGGATTGGCCCTCGCCATCGGCGGCGAAATCATCTTCGGCGCCGCCATGGGAATGATCGTCAGCTTCATCTTCGTCGCGGGCCAGTGGGCCGGCGAAATCATCGGCCAGCAGATGGGCCTCAACCTCGGACAGACCTTCGATCCCCAGTTCGGCGCCAGCGGCTCCATGATCGGCGATCTCTATTTCTTTCTCACGCTGCTCGTCTTCATGCTGATCAATGGCCACCACGCCATGATCCGCGGCGTTCACGATAGCTTCGCGGCCGTTCCGCTCCTCTCCGTCGGCATGACCGGCGACCTTCTCAATCTGCTCATCGGGCTCTTTCACGGCGCGACGCTTCTGGCCATGCAGCTTGCCGCGCCGATGCTCGTCACCATGCTCGTCGTCGATGTCGTGCTCGGATTCGTCGGAAAAACCGTCCCCCAGCTCAACATCATGACCGCCGGCATTTCGCTGCGGTCGCTCGTTGGATTGTTCGTCTTGATCGTGGGGTTGTCCCTGACCAGTTCCGTCATTCGCGATGCGCTGATCACCGCGTCGCAAACGGTCTATCAGAATTATTCGTCGCGTTGATCGTAAACCGCCTTCGGCACGATGCCGGGGCAAATGGATAAGACAAGGACGTCATGGCCGAATCAAACGGCGATAAAACAGAAGCCCCCACCGCTCGCCGCCGACAGGAAGCGCGCGAGCAGGGCAGCATCGCCCGCAGCCCCGACCTCAACGGCGCGGTCCTCCTCATCGGTGGACTGCTCCTGATGCGCTGGTTCGGCCTCAATCTCCTTGCCTCCCTCCGCGTTGTCGTCGAGCAAATGCTTTCCTCTTCCTCCCTCGCCGATGTCCGCGCTCAGCTCCTCGCTCCCCAGATCCTGCACGCCGTCGGGTCGGTCGGCCTCTCTCTGGCTCCCTTGCTCGGCGGCGTTTGCCTGCTCGTCGTCGCCTCCAACATCGCCCAGGTCGGCTTTTATCTCAATTTCGCTCGTCTCACCCCCAATTTCGCCGCCCTCAATCCCGTTCGCGGCGCCGGTAAACTCTTCAGCGGCGGCCAGGGCCTGATCACTCTGGCGATGAACCTCATCAAGGTCATCCTCGTTGCCCTCGTCGCCTATTCCGCCATCGGAAATCGACTCGAGCAAATCGTTTCCGTCGCCCAGCTCTCCTTCCTCCAGACGTTTGCCCTCGGATCGCAAATCGTCTACGCCATCGGCATTCGCGTCGGCATCGTCCTGCTGATCCTGGCGATCATCGACTATTTCCACCAGCGCTATCGCAACGAGCAATCCCTCCGCATGACCAAGCAGGAGGTCAAAGACGAGATGCGCCGCATGGAAGGCGACCCCCTGGTCAAATCCCGCCGCCGCCAGATCGCCGTCCAACGCGCTATGCAGAAACTGAAAAAGGAAGTTCCCAAGGCCGACGTGATCGTCACCAACCCGACGCACATCGCCGTCGCCCTCAAATACGAGGAAGGAAAAATGCGCGCCCCCAAGGTGATCGCCAAGGGCGCCGATTTCATGGCCCTGCGCATTCGCGAATTGGCCATCGAAGCCGGCATCCCCATCGTCGAGCGCGCTCCCCTCGCCCGCGCCATCTACCGCATGGTCGACGTCGGCGAGGAAATCCCCGAACAGTTTTATTCGGCCGTCGCCGAAATTCTGGCCTACGTCTATGAACTCAACCGCCGCGCTCGCAGGGCGCTGGCAAGCTGATGTTTTGAAAGGATTCAACCCCGCGCAAAAACGCAGGAATCAGTAAATGTCCTCGATGGCATCCAATCCTCTGCTCGTCAAGCTCCATGAAAACCGGGGCATGCTCTTCCCTCTCGCTTTTGTCAGCTTGCTGCTCGTCTTTCTCGTTCCGCTCCCCCCAGCCGTGATGGATTTGATGCTCGTCCTCAACATCACCCTCTCGGTCATCGTGCTCGTCACGACCATCTACGTTCAAAGCCCCCTCGAATTATCCGTCTTCCCCTCCTTGCTCCTGGCCATCACCCTCTTCCGGCTGGTGCTTAACGTTGCCACCGTCCGCCTGGTCCTCACCGCCGGCGACCGCGCCGGTACCGCACAAGCCGCTCTCACCAGCGCCGGCCAGGTCATCTTCACTTTCGCCGATTT
>CAZCKE010000153.1:0-3310 GCA_964499005.1 uncultured Tepidisphaeraceae bacterium | reverse complement strand
ACCACTCTTTTCCGGCTGGTGTTAAACGTCGCCTCCACGCGCTTGATCCTCACCGCCGGCGACCGCTTCACCAATGCCACCGACGCCAACCTCGCCGCCGGCCACGTCATTCAAACATTCGCCAACTTCGTCGCCGGCAACCGGCTCGAAGTCGGCATCATCATCTTCGTCATCCTGATCATCATCCAATTCGTCGTCATCACCAAAGGTGCAACGCGTATTTAAGAAGTCGCCGCCCGCTTCACCTTGGACGCCATGCCCGGCAAGCAGATGGCCATCGACGCCGATCTCAACGCCGGCATCATCAACGAGGCCGAGGCCCGCCGCCGCCGTTCCGACATCGCCCAGGAGGCCGACTTCTACGGCGCCATGGACGGCGCCAGCAAATTCGTCCGCGGCGACGCCATCGCCGGAATCATCATCACTTTCGTGAACATTCTCGGCGGACTCTACGTCGGAATGTTCGAGCACAACTGGGGCCTGATGGATTGCCTGGGCCTCTACACCCGCCTGACCATCGGCGACGGCCTTGCCAGCCAGGTCCCCGCCTTCGTCGTCTCTCTCGCCGCCGGCCTGATCGTTACCCGCACCTCCAGCAAGACCAATCTCGGGGACGAAGTATTGAGCCAGGTCTTCGCCAAGCCTCGTGCTCTCCTGATCACGGCCACATTCCTGCTCTTCATGATGTTCACCGGCCTGCCGCGCGTGCCCGTGCTGATCCTCGCCACCTGCACCGCCGGCCTCGCCTTCACCCTCAACCGCAACCACCAGAAAACCGCCCGCGCCACCGCCGCCAAGGAACGCGAGAAATCCGCCAAGAAAGAGCCCGACAAAGTGGAAAAGCTCCTCGATCTCGACGCCATGGAACTCGAAGTTGGCTACGGCTTGGTCCGCCTCGTCGATACCGCTCGCGGCGGCGATCTCCTCGACCGTATCAGCCTGATCCGCCGGCAAGTCGCCATCGACCTGGGCATCATCGTTCCCCCCGTCCGCATCCGCGACAACATGCAACTTGGCGCCAACGACTACATCGTCAAGGTCAAAGGCCAGACCGTCGGCAAGGGCGTCGCCTACCCCGAGCAATTCCTCGCCATGGATAACGGCGCCACCACCGGCAAGATCGTCGGCGCAACCAAAACCACCGAGCCCGCCTTCGGCCTTCCCGCCTACTGGATCACCGAGCCCCAGCGCCAGCAGGCCGAATTGATGAACTACACCGTCGTCGAAGCCACCGCCGTCGTCGCAACGCACCTGACCGAGTTGATCAAAGCCCACGCTCACGAACTGCTGACTCGCCAGGAAGTGAAAAATCTCCTCGACAACCTCAAGACCCGCGTCCCCGCTCTCATCGAGGAAGTCATTCCCACGCAGGTCAAGCCCGGCGAATTGCAAAAGGCCATGCAAAACCTCCTCCGCGAGCGCGTCCCCGTCCGCGACCTGGAAACCATCCTCGAAACGCTTGGCGACTACTCTTCGCGCACGAAAGATTTGGAAGTCCTCACCGAATACGTCCGCAACGCCCTGGCTCGCACCATCTGCAAACAATACGTCGACGAGCAGGACAAGCTCTGGTGCCTCACGCTCGATCCCGCTCTCGAAGAATTGATCAACAGCCACCTCGACCGCTCCGAGCGTGGCACCACCAACACAATGCCTCCGCAGACCGCACAGCAGATCACACAGCAGATTGCCGCGAAATCAACCGAACTTACCCAGGCCGGCCGCTCCGCCGTGCTGCTCTGCGGGCCCAACATTCGCGCTGCGGTCCGCAAGATGATCGAGAACGCGATGCCGCAGCTTGCCGTCCTGGGATACAACGAAATCGTGCCGGAGGTGGCGGTTGAAGCCGTCGCCCTGGTCGGCTTGAACGGGTGAAGGTGCATACTCTATGGACCTCAAGACATTCCAAGCTCCGACGATGAGCGCGGCCCTGGCGGAGGTCAAATCCTCCATGGGCCCCGGAGCCGTCATTCTCCACACGCGCACATTTTTCAGGCATCGCTGGCTGGGCCTGCGCCGCCAAGAGGTCGTCGAAGTCACCGCCGGCCGCGGCCTTCGCAATCCCGGCCACCAACCTCGCCGCCAGACGCCGCAGCAACCCCAGCGCTCTCCCGTCAGCATCGCCGTCGCTGCTCCCGCGCCGCGACAGCAATTGCTCGAAAGCCCCGTCGTCCAAAACGCCGCCGTCGTCGGCCTCACCCAAGAAATGAACGGCATCAAATCCATGATCAAGGATTTGCTCGATCACACGCGCCGTCAGCGCAGCCCCCAGGTCCCCGAGGAATTTCTCGAATTCCACGCACAGCTCCTCCGCAGCCAGGTCTGCGAGGAGATCGCCGCCGAAATCATCCAAACGCTCCAACGCCAGATTCGCCCCGAGCACGCCCGCAATTCTGATTTCGTCCGCGACAAATTGCTCGAACAGATCGAGCGCCTGCTCCCCGCTGCCGGCCCCATTGTCCGCACCAAATCCGCCGGGCCCCACGTCGTCGCCCTCATCGGCCCCACCGGCGTCGGCAAGACCACCACCATTGCCAAGCTCGCCGCCAACCTGAAGCTCCGCGAAAAGCGCCGCGTCGGACTCGTCACCATCGACACCTATCGCATCGCCGCCATCGACCAGCTTCGCAAATATGCCGACATCCTCGGCTCACCCCTCCGCGTCGTCCGTTCCCCTGGCTCTTCAACGTCCCCTGGTGGCTCCTCTCGGCGGGACTGCACGTCGTCCTTCTGCTCGGCGCGGCGCTCGTCTATATCGAGCGGACGATCGGCGTCGAGGACGGCGAAGTCGAGGTCCGCATCAGCGCGCGCAGCGAAGCGATCGCGGAACTGGAGCGGCCGCGCGATCTCTTCGAGCGCAAGGGGATCCCGAAGGACGAAGGCGTGGTGCTCTCGGACGAACCGGCGATCTTCTTCCCGGAGGCGAAGGCCTCGGATCATCACGAGAGCGCCGACGACGAGGACTACCGGCAGATGAAAGGCGAGTCGAAAGCCTTTCTTTCGTACCTGCCCGGAGATTCGGGCGGCGTCCGGGGTCGCGATCTCTCCCGCTCCGCGGGAGTCTCCGACACGATGGGCGTGGGCTCGGGAGGCGGGAACGCGGGACGCTACGGCGCGCGCTTCGGCGGCCGCGAGAACCTGGTGGCCCGGGGCGGCGGATCGGGCACCGAGGATGCGGTGCGTGCGGCCCTGCGCTGGCTCGCGCGGCACCAGTCGCCCGACGGCTCCTGGGGCGCCACGGGCTTCCTCGAGCAGTGCGGCGACGATCGATGCGGCGGGACGGGCGCGCCCGAGTTCGATACGGGCGTCA
>CAZCKE010000152.1:0-8902 GCA_964499005.1 uncultured Tepidisphaeraceae bacterium | reverse complement strand
TTCACTCCCGCGACTCAGCCGAATGTGCCGCTGAATCCGCGTCTGCTGGAGCAGGCGGTCGAGGCGGCGAAGTCGGCGGACGTTGTGATTTTCGTGGGCGGGACCAATCATAATTTTGGAGGTGACGTCGAGGGAGCGGACCGGCGCGATCTGAGCCTGCCGAGTCATCAGGCGGAATTGATCCCGCAGATCGTCGCGGCCAACCCGCCCACGATCGTCGTCATGGTCTCCGGTGGAGCGGTGGAAATGCCCTGGCTTGAGCAAGTCCCCGCGGTCGTTCAGGCCTGGTACGGCGGCATGGAAGGGGGTAACGCCCTGGCCCGCGTTCTCTTCGGCGACGTCAATCCCTCGGGCAAGCTCCCGTGCACCTTCCCCAAGCATTTGGAAGACTCACCCGCCCACGCGCTGGGCGCCTACCCCGGCGCCAGCGGGCAGGAAGAGTATAAGGAGGGCCTGCTCGTCGGATACCGCTGGTATGACACCAAGCAGATCGAGCCGATGTTCCCCTTCGGGTTTGGCCTCTCGTACACACACTTTGATTATTCCAACATCAAGGTCGTCCCCTCGACCGATGCCGATCCGACGCACGCGGCCGTGCAGTGCGATGTGACCAACAGCGGCGATCGTGCCGGCGCTGAGATCGTTGAGCTCTATATCACCCAGGCCCACCCGGCCCTGCCTCGTCCGCGGAAGGAATTGAAAGGTTTTGCCAAAGTGTTCATCGAGCCGGGCAAGACCCAGACGATTACGATCCATCTGAACCAGCGGTCGTTCGCTTACTACGATCCCGACAAGAAAGGGTGGCTGGCCGAGCAGGGCGACTATGTAATGCAATTGGGAGCCAGCTCGCGCGACATCCGCCAGCAGGCGACTTACACGCTGGCGAGCGAGAGCGTGACGCACTGAAGAAAAGTAAGAGCGGTCAGAAGTCAATGAATGGTCATTGTCATTAGTCCTTACCGAATTTAATCTTAATCATTCTGAAAGTGGATTCGACGTTTGAACGCTTGCGATAGTGATCCATGAATTCTTCGCAAACCTTTGATTGTTCGATATTAAGAACGCGTTTTGCATGGCGGGTGGAGTAATTGCGACGATAAAATGCCCGGCATCATGTCTGTGCCGGCGCCTCCGCAATCGAGCGACATTGTGTTGACGCCCAGCGATAGCGGCGCGCGGATTTACGTGCCGGCGATGGGGTGGCGCAATACGCCGCAGTTTGTTTTTTGCCTTTATTGGGCGGGGTTCGGGGGAGTTTTTTGGTTGCTCTTTACGATGGCCGGATGGTGGAAGCCGCGGCTTTCGGGTTCGTCGCAGGGAGTGGCGGTGATGTGCCCGTTCTGCCTGCCCTGGCCGTTTATGTTTCGCAGCGCGATCAAGACGGCAACGATGGAGACGAATATTTATTTCGAGGAGGGAGAGATGGTGATCGAGCGGGTCGGGTGGCATCTGGACAAACGCGAGAGGTGGAAAACAGGAGAGATTCTGGCGGTCAAAATTGCGGATAGCGGAATGGAAATTAATGATACGCCGGTGCCGGCGCTGGAAATTCAATTCAGGGAGTGGAAGAAACTACAGTTGTTCGCGGGGAGGCCGGAGGGGGAGTTGAAGTGGTTGGTGGAGGTTTTGAATGGCGAGATTCATCATCGGGGTGGCGGAGATTGATCTATTCTTGGGAATTGAATTTGAGCGGGCCGTGAAGGTGTTGGGCGGTATTTTCGGGACGAAATTCAAATGCGAATGCGGGAGAGGCGAGAGGAACCCTATCGAGGCCCCTTCGGTCTGCCTTCGGCTCTGAGGCTCAGGCTCGAAAAGAGTTCAGGATCGAAAACAAAACCTTGTCATTTCCTCTTGCACACTCCCCTCTCTCCTCCTTTCCCGTTCAACCATCCGGTGGAGAAAATGCTCAAGAAGAGCCTGCGGATTGCGCGGAGTGTTTTTCGGGGGCGCGGGTGGGGTTGTTGATGATCATTTCCCGGAAAATACGCAATGGTATTCGGTAAAATCCCGACGTTTAGAGGAACATTGACTCTTATGAATTTTCCGCCAAGCTTTTAGGCTTAGAGGGTGTCGTTACTTTGTGGCCCATATCGGCCGGCGGTTCACGGCCGATGACTCAGAAGGCAGCATAGATCGTTTGTGGATATTGGCCAATGGGGAGGAGAAATTATGCGGCGATTGGCATTTATTCTGGGTGTGATGATCTGCGGCAGCGGGCCGGCTTGGGGCGATCAGATGCCGTGCGATTCCGCGACGGCGGCGACGAATTCCGTGCGGCTGTTTGCGAATTACCAACCGCTGGCGGGAAATTCGCATTGGGCGGAGAGTTCGCCGCCTTTGCTGCTGGATGCAGAGCCTGCTCCAACACCCGCACCCTCGCCTGAGCCAGCGCCCGCTCCCGGGCCGCAAGTCTATTACGTGCAAAGCGAGCCGGTCTATCGACGGCCATGGGTGTATGAGGGTTCCGTCTCCGCCGGTTACTCGAACATTCGTTTCCCCCATGCGAGAAGCCCGGCGTTTTATGACACCAGTGGAGGGTATATCGACGCGAATTTTGCATTTTCGTTGCCGAAATATAGTTCGCCGATCATCGGGTTTGGGATCACGGGCTCGGGATATTTTTCCACTCGGAATGACGTGAATGTGGGAACGCTATTTTCGGATGTGGACATGATTTCGTTTGAGGCGCGGATCGCGGCGCCAATCCCGGCCGATGGGGGCCATGGATTTTTTCTGTTGCCTCGGCTGGGGGGCGGGCTGCTGATCAACGATTACGCGATCGATTCGCCCGGCGGAGTGAACACGATTTTTACCAGTTTTCATGATGGGGTGGGCGTCGAAGTGCGGCCGTCAATCGAGTTGGGGTATCGCTGGAGTAGGGATTTTTCAGCGGGGATTGAAGGGTCTTACATGGCGGCGTGGGGGGATTTTGGGAGCTTGGGGTCGCTCGCGCAGGAGTGGCGAGTGGGGTTTGTTTTCTCGTATCGATTTTGAGGGCGAATCGACGGCGGAAGCTCGTCCAACGGACCAGGCTCAGGGCAGGCCCTTCGACTACGCTCAGGGCAAGCGGCGGATAATGATGCCGGTCATGTCGTCGGTTTGGGGGCCGCCGGCGACGAATTGGTTGGCGGCGTGGATCAGGGCGTCGAGGATCTGTTGGGCGGGTTTGCCGCGGTAATCGTCGACGATTTGGGCGACGTGGTGTTGGCCGAAGAGTTGTCCGGCGGGGTTTTGGCATTCGTAAAATCCATCGGTCAGCAAGACGAGCAGATCGCCGGGCTCGAGGCGAGCGCAGATCGAGCCGTCGCTCATCACCTCTTCGGAAATTCCCAGCGGCGGCATGGACGTATCGAGCCATTGGAGCGTTCGATCGGCAGCGTGGAAATGCAGCAAGGGGCCCTGGCCGGCGGAATGGTATTGAAGCCGGTGCCGGATTGGATCGAGCAAACCCAAAAAAGCGGTCACGAAACGGTTGGATGAAAGATCGTGGAAAAGCTGGCTGTTGATTTGAGTCAATACGGAATCGAGGTGAGCGTCGAGCCGCAGGCCAATGCGCAGCATGGAGCGGACTTGCGTGACAGAGAGAGCGGCAGCGATGCCGTGCCCGGTGGCATCGGCGAGCAAAATTGCCAATGGCGGAGGATGGTCCGGAGAATTGGAATCCGAGGAGAGGGGGATGATGTCGTAGACGTCGCCGCCGGTTTGCTCGGCGGGAATGGAGGTGGCGGCCAGTTCGTAGCCGGGACAAAGGGGCAGAATTTTGGGGAGGACGCCCATCTGGATTTGCCGGGCGAGGTCGAGATCGCGTTCCATTTTGAAGCGGGTTTCACGGAGAGCGTCGCGTTCCTTGAGGCCCTGGGACATCTGGTTGAAGCTGTCGGCGAGCAGGCCCAGTTCGTCGTGGCGGCGGATTTGAACGGGAGAATCAAATTCACCGGCGGCGATCCGACGCGTGCCTTGCACGAGCTCCTGGATCGGGCGGGAAATGGCCGAGGCGATCACGCGGCAGACGAGAATGGCCAGGGCGCAGGCAGCGGCGGCGGCGATCAAAATGGTTTGCTGAAGACGATGAAGCGGGGCGAGGGCGCGATTGAGGGAGCTGGCCAAAATCAATTGGCCGACCGCGGGGTCGTGGGGATCCAGTCCGAAGGATTGACCGACGAATCGTTCGCCGACAATGTCAAACACGATGGGGCGGCCGGGAGAGTTGTTGTTCTGCCGGGGAACTGCCGGAGAAATTTTGCCGGCGGCAAATTGCAAATAACTCATGTCGGATGGGTCGGTTGAGCCGCGCGCGACGACCTGATCGCCGGCGACAAACCAGGCGCAGATAGGAACCGAACTGAAAGAGGGCGCGGCTTCCTGGGCGAGGAGCTGGTTTTTGATCCAATCGTCGTTGATTTGAAAGCCGACAAAATAGGCGTGCGAAGGAAGCTCGTTCACCTCCTTGTGAAGAGGGAGGCCCATGGCCAGAAAGAGCCGGCCGGCCGTTGACAGGTAGCAAATGACGGTGCGCGATTGGGAATCAATCACATCGTCGATGGGCCAGTGGAACATATCGGAAGAGAGGAGCTTTTCCAGCGGCGGGTCCGCGGGAGCGGATGAGGCGGAAGGCGCATCGGGAACCGAGACCAGGAGCCGCTCGCGGGCAGCGTTGAACAGCACATGAAAGGCGGCGTTGACGCCGAGGGATTTGAGTTCGCCGCCGACGGTGTGGGGGAAGATTTCTTCTTTCAGCTGGGACCGAGCCGTCGCGTCGCCCAGATCGATGTTGCCGAGAAATGATTTCAACTGGGGATCTTCCATGGTGGTCTGAACGACGCCATTGATTTCGCTGGAGCGGCGGTCGAGATCGCGGAGGTAACGGGCGATGGCCAGGGAGATCTGGTCGTTCACGCGGTCGGTTTCGTAGCGCGTGACGGCGAGAGTGACGAGCCAACTCACGGCGGCGGATGAGCCAATGGTGATCAGAAGCATCATGAGAAGGATTTTGGTTCCGAGCCGCATGGTGGGACCGCGATTGAAGGGATTTCATCGGGAGGAAGCGCTGGGCAGGCCATTGACGGTGACCTTGACGGTCGCGTGAGTGGTTTGATCGGGGGTAAGTGTGATGATCGTCTCATGACCGGGGAGGCGTGGATGCCAGGAGACGATGCGGTATTGGCCCGGCGGGACATCACGGAACTCGATGGTTTGGCCGGCTTGGGTCAGGCGGGCCCAGGGAGCGGGGGCGGCATAAATCGTGGCCAGGGGATCTTCGAGGGAGTCGGTGAGAATTTCGAGGAGACCGGGGGATTTCACGCAATATTGAGAAGAAGCCTGGGCCGGCTGGGTTGGGTGACTGAAATTGTTCCCGTCGGAGACGCAATAGAGATGAACGGGAATGGCGCCGGTGTTGTTAAAAGAGATCGTCTGTCCGACGGAGACGACGGCAGTGATGCCTTTGGCGGGCTTGGTGGAATCGACGTTCACAGTGACCGTCGCCGGGGGAGCGGAGGAAGAAGAAACATTCATCGGCTGGAGATATATAACGATGCTGTCCAGCGCCGCATAATCGATTTGCTCAAATGCGCCTCCGCCAGGAAACGCGCCCCCACCATACGAATCGGACGTCCCGGTGTCGATACGCGCTCCGGTCTTAGGCTCGGCAATGACATCGACGCGCAAAACCGATGTCCCGGGAATCGCCGGCGGCGTGCTCTGGCATCCGCCCAAAAATCCCAGAAGAAGGAAGATAGAGAGAACGAAAGGTTTCATTTTTCCAGGGTCAAATCCCCAATCATTGGCGGGCCGGGGATCACGTTGAGCGTCAGATGGGCTTCCTGAAAACGGCGCCGGTGCTGCCAAGTGGAGATTTCCCAGCGGCCGGAGGGGATGCCTTCGATGCGATATGTCCCATCGGCCGCGGTCTGGCTGAAGTAGGGGGAGGGCGCGACGTAAATAACGCCATCCATCCGACGGTGAATGGAGCAATAGAGAAGAACCGGGCCCGGGCTGTTGAATTTCTCGGATCTGCTTTCGCCCGGTTTGTAGAGGCCCAGATCGAAAGGCTGGGTGGGGGAGTTGGAAAAGACGTTGTGCTCGATGGGGCGGTCTTCGTCGTTGAGGAAATCAACCGATTGGCCTTTACAGATGATCAGCAGGGGCGGGGAAAACTGCGCGCCCTTTTGTGAAACCGTGACCGGTTGGGTGGGAGCGTCGATCGACTGATTTTCTTCGGGCGCGAGATAGACAACGATGCCAGGCAGCGGCGCGCCGGTTGGGGATTTGACGCTTCCTGCAATCGCGCCCGACGGCTGGGTGGTAGGCCGAGTAGCGGCGTCAGAAGCGCGGGCCAGAGACGCTGAAACGGCGAGTGCAATCAGGCAAATCAGTAACTGCGCGGATCGATGGGCGCTTCTCATCAGGGCGATCCTCGCCAAGCGATGACCTTCCCCCCTGAAAGACAGTTATACCACGGCAGCGCGGGCGTATTGCGAAATTGATCGCGGTTACGACTCTTATTGCAGCACAAACAAAGAAGCCGGGGCCTCGAAGATCATTCAAGGCCCCGGCTATTTTAATCGAATCGGGCTTGCGCCCGATCAGGCTGGCGAAATTAGAACTGCATGAGGATGTCGGCGGCGAACGTGAGCTCGCTGAACGCGCCGGCTCCGCCGTTGTGGACCAGATTATAAACTGGCTTGTCGGACCAATCGTAGCGAATTTCCGGACGAATCTGGAGCCACTGAAGGATGTTGTTATCGGGGAAAGGATGGATCTGCACGCCGGCGGTGGCCTCGTAGTAGTTGGCCTGATTACCGGTGGTGAACCCGCCCTGATCGCGATACCACTCAGCGCGGCCGTTGGCGGTGACGTAGGAGTTGAACTTGTATCCCGCGTAACCGACAGCTCCATACCACTGGGCGGACGCACCCGCGGTTGTGATCGCGCCATGAGGGAAGTCGCTGTAGAGGAAGTCGCCGGTGAAGGTGAGTTCATCGGAGAATTTGTCGATGACGATGGCTTCGAGGGTGGTCCAATAGTCTTCATTGTCGTTAGCGGCTTCGGGGCCCCATTGGACGTTGAGGATGCCCGACCACTTGTCGTTGAAGCTTGTAGAGGCCGCACCGAGGAAATCCCAAGCGCGGTTGTTGTCAAGCCGGCTTTGGTTCCAGCCGCGTGTCGACCCGGCCTTGATGGTGAGATCGTTGCCGTTGACGAGCTTGGCGAAGGTGTAGGTGCCGTAGATGCCGGTGTCGGTACCTGCCACGCCGTAGAAAAAGGCATAGCTATGGGTGTAGAAGGCATTGCCAGTTGGAGCAATGACTTCATCACCGAGAAATCCGACGAACTTGCCCGCGGTGATCTGGAGGCCGGTTCCAAGCGGAACAAGCAACTGCCCATAGATCTGGGGAATGTCGTACTGGTTCTGAGGATGGTTCGGCGGGCGCCAATCGAGCATGCCGAATGAATGGATAAAGGCATCGTCGGTGCCGTACCCATTCTCGAAGGTAAAGCCCCAGTCCCAGGTTTTGGTCGTGTCCAGCGCCTTGGAGATGGTGGCGTCTATCTGGTCGACGATGTAATGGTTGCTATAGGGGCCCGGGAAGGTGATGAACGTTGGGGCATTGGTGCCCGAATGGGGGTTATTGGTGTCGTAGAAATACCCCGAATCGAAGAAGCCGGTGATGGAGAGGTGATTTTTCTCCATCCACTGCCCGAAAGACGTGGGATCGAGCAGATACATGACCGGGGTGAGGGTGGTAGGCCCAGAGGCCGCTGCCGGCGCGGCAGACGGCGCCGTCGTCGCCTCGTCGAGCATCATGGGGTTATACGAGGGGAACAGGGATGGCGAGGCCACTTGGGGCGCATCGGACGCCATTACGATAGACCCGTAACTTAGCGCGGCTAAAGCAGCAGCGCCCACTAAACCTTTCCAGGCCATTGGGCTGTCTCCTTCTCTAAAGAAAATGTTGGCGCGAATTGGGACTCAGTCCACAACCGGAGGTCGCTTTGGCAAATCGAGTGCCAAAGTGCTGATAACGCGGTTTTATGGCCCTCGTGTTGAATCCAGAATCGCGGGGTCATGATTTTTGCAACGGCTACTTATCAACAGCTGCTTAAGTCATAGGCAAGCGATGCGACATCTCCGGTTTGTGCCGCTCTTCACGGCTCTTTCATAAGCGCAAGCTAAATATCAACGGATCAAAATGTCAAGATGTGAATACGGCTTCCAGCTGGATTGCGAACAATAACTGCCCGGCGGAGACGACGCGTCCCTCGCTGCAAAGGATGTCGGCGACCGTCCCCGAAGCGGGGGAGAGGACGGCGATCTCCATTTTCATTGACTCTATGATTGCCAGGCGATCGCCGACCGCAACCTGCTGGCCTTTGGCGACCTCCAGCTTCCACATATTGCCGGGAACTTCGGCAAAAACGGCGACGGCGCCGGGCGGAAGGGGAGCGGGCTGATCCTGATCGGTCACATCAGGCGGTTCGGGAGAGGTGACCGTCTGGCCGGCGGCTTCCCACCGGAGGCGCTCGGCATCAAAGGCGGCCTGCTGCCTGGTCTTGAAGGCGGTGATCTGCTCCTGATGAGCGCGAAGAAATTGATTGTATTTTTTGAGGCTGAAGGTCTCATGCCGGACGTCGAGGCGGACCTTGCCCTGTAAAAAGGCTTCGCGGAAATGGAGCAGTTCGGCCGCGCTGACAGGATAAAAGCGGATTTGGTCGAAAAATCGAAGGAGCCATGGCTTGCCGTCGACGAAAGCGGTGGTTTGCTTGTAGGTATTCCACATCTGGCAGGTGCGGCCGACGAATTGATAACCGACGGGGCCTTCCATGCCGGAAACGCAAAGGTTATGCGCGCCCGATCCGAGCGCGGTTCCACCGGCCCTCGAATATGTGATCGTGCTGCCGA
>CAZCKE010000151.1:0-8943 GCA_964499005.1 uncultured Tepidisphaeraceae bacterium | reverse complement strand
GGCGACCAACTCAAGCACGTCGAGGCGATCATCTGCCCGATGACGCCGGGCGAGAGACGATTGATGCAGACGAACGCCATGCCGCCAATGATTCGCTCGGCGCCGAAAAGGTCCGCCAGCAGTTGTTCATTCCCCAGGCCGTTTTGAAGCGTCACGAGGATCGTGTCATCTTTCAGCAGCGGCGAGACCAGTTCGCTTAAATGCCCGTTCGCCGTCGTCTTGAGTGTCACCAGGACCAGATCCGACTTGGGCATCTGTTTGGGATCGTCGTAGACATGAACTTGATCGGGCGGCAGGGAAAAATCCCCGTCCCGGCTGCGGATGTGCAACCCTTTTTCGCGAACCGCCACGCAATCCCCGCGCATGTGAAAGTGAACGTCCGCCCCGTGCTGCGCCAGGCGAGCCCCGTAATATCCTCCGACAGCTCCCGCACCGATGACCGCGATGACTGGATGATCCAGGCTCATGATGGATGCTCGGACGCGCCGGCAATCGCGTCGACCAGCCCCTGTACGTTGTAAACTCCCGCCTGCGCCGACGGCTTCAGGCCGGCTTCGCGCAATGCCTGCGTGGTGATCGGGCCGATGCTTGCCAGCTTCGCGCGGCCCAGGATCGCTTGGTAATCCGCGCCGATCAGTCCGATCAGATTCCGCGCCGCGCTGCCGCTGGCGAACGTGATCCAGCGGATATTTCCCCCCTGCAATTCCTCCAACGCGCCGGCAGGAAGTGATTGTGCGGAGCGCGTCTGGTAAAGCGCAACGTCGTCGACCGCCGCCGCCCCTGCCTCGGTCAATCGTTCGCGCAGAAGCGGCCTTGCGATGTCCGCGCGCAACAGGAGAAATTTTCGGCCGGAAATCTCGCCTCGCTTTTGCAATTCATCCGCCAACGCTTCGGCGACGAATGCGGCAGGGCACAGGTCCACCCTCAGGCATAACTCTCGCTCGATGGCAGTTGCGGTGGCATCGCCAATCGCGGCGATTTTGGATTTACCAAATACCCGGCTGTCGGCTCCCCGCGCCATGAGCCGTTCTCGTGTTTGTTGAACGCCGTTGGCACTCGTGAAGATCGTCCAGTCATAAAGGCCGGCAGACAAAATCGCCTCATCCACGGCGGCCTCATTCGCCGCCGGCGCGATTTCGATCGTGGGCGCCTCGATCACCATCGCCCCCAGTTCTTCCAGCCGCTGCGAGAGCTCACTTGCCTGTTGGCGGGTGCGGGTCACGAGAATTTTCTGGCCAAACAGCGGGCGTTTTTCAAACCACGAAATGTTCTGCCGCAAGGCGACGACTTTTCCAATGATCGTCATGATGGGCGGCTTGGGCGTCATGATCGCCTGCGATAAATCGCCCAATGTCGAAACAAGCGTTTGTTGGGTCGGCAGCGTGCCCCAGCGGATGCAGGCCGTTGGTGTTTGCGCGGACATTCCATGCTCGATCAGGGTCCGGGCGATTTTCGGCAATGATGCCGCGCCCATGTACAGCGCGATGCACGGAAGCTTGGCGATCGCGGCCCAGTCCAGATCCGAAGCGGTCTGCCCTTCTTTTTCATGCCCGGTAATCAGCGTGAAGCTTGAATTCAAATCCCGGTGGGTGACCGGAATTCCCGCATAAGCCGCAGCGGCGATCGCCGCGGTAATTCCCGGTACGACTTCAAATGCGATCCCCGCCGCCGCCAGCGCCTGGCATTCCTCTCCGCCGCGGCCAAAGACAAACGGATCGCCCCCCTTCAATCGCACCACCCGTTTTCCGGACCGCGCCTTTTCCACCAGCAGGGCGTTGATCTGTTCTTGCGAAAGTGTGTGATCTCCCGCCTTTTTTCCGACATCGATCATTTCCGCGCGGGGGCAATAACCCAGCAGACGCGGATTGGCCAGATAGTCGTGGACAACGACATCGGCTCGTTCCAGTAAATTTGCTCCTTTGACGCTGATAAGCCCGGGATCCCCCGGGCCCGCGCCGACCAGATACACGATTCCTGCCGATTGAGGTTCTTTCACAAAGACCGCCAAATTTCCGAAAGATAGATAACCTTTTTGGACTCTGTGGCCGATGAGTTTACCTAGTAACTCGTGCGGACTTAAGCCCGCATACCGCGTTTATCCATTGGGAGTGTCGCGATGGTTGCTTTGATGAAGATGCCGACGTACCTGTCCGAGGACGCCTCCTGGGCCGAGCGCCGCATGTTCCCCCGCCGGGAAATTCAGGCCCAAGTCCAGGGCCGGCGAACGGATCACAGCCTCCAAGCCCGCCAGGAGCCGCGCATCAGCCTGGTCCTGCGCGACCTCTCGCTCGGCGGACTCTCCGCCATCAGCGACCACCCCGTCAGCGCCGGTGAGCACCTGACCGTCATCTTTCCACCATTGGGCGCTCAGCGCGGGTGGGACGCCTTCGGGCGCGTCCTCCGCTGCGATCCCAGCGGCTTGGGATACCGCGTGGCCGTCGAATTCGATCCTCTCCCCGCCGCGTAAAATAACGACCTGCTCAATCGACCCATCCAAGCCCACGGCTCTGCCGTGGGTTTTTCTTTGCTCTCCCCTACAATACCCCCATGCCCGCGCGGCGCGAGGACTTCGATCCCAACCAATTTCAGATGAGCATCGGCGATCACCTGGAGGAGCTGCGCCGGCGCATCCTTCTGGGTTTACTGGGCATGTTTCCCGCCATCCTGCTCTGCCTGATCTTCGGCCGCCAACTCCTCTCCTTCCTCTGCTGGCCCCTGGCCAAAGCGCTGAATCAATCCGACATCAACTCGCAGATGGCCTCCCATGAGCTCACCGGCGGGTTCATGATCTACATGAAGGTCAGCTTCTTGGCCGCTCTGCTCATCTCCGGCCCGTGGATCATTTACCAGCTCTGGAAGTTTGTCAGCGCAGGCCTCTACCCCAACGAACGCCACTATGTCACCAAATACATCCCCCTCAGCATCCTCCTCATGTTCGCCGGCGTCTCGTTCGTCTATTTCATTGTCCTCCCCTGGTCGCTTCAATTTTTCATCGTCTTCAGCGCCGACCTACCCATGCCCCACGTCTCCAGTTCCCACCCGATCGCTCCGACGACCCAGCCCAGCTACATCCAGGGCGTTGCCGGAAATCCCGCTGATCCCCAGGAACTCCGCTTCTGGTTTGACACCACCCAGGACCGCCTCAAATTCTTCGTCCACGGCAAAGTCCGCGTCATCCCCTACGGCCCCGACAACCTCATCTCCCTCAATCTCACTCTCGATGATTACCTGGACCTGCTCTTCCAGCTCCTGCTCACTTTCGCCCTGGCCTTTCAATTACCCTTGGTCGTCATGGCCTTGGCCCGGATCGGCATCGTCGAAATCTCAACCCTCAAAACCTGGCGTCGCTATGTCTACCTCGCCCTCGCTGCCATCGCTGCGATGCTCGCCCCCGGCGATGTGGTGACGGCAACCGTTGCCCTGATGATTCCCCTGATTTTTCTGTACGAACTTGGGATTTTCCTGGCCCGCATGGGACCTGAGAAAGCCGCCGAATAGATCACGCCGAGCGGAGTGTTTTCTTCAACCCCATCAGTAAACAGCATCCACCATAGACCACACCCCCGACGAACATGACAATCGCCAACTGCTCCAAACTCGCCAGATGCGAGCTTCCTCCCGGGAACATCGGCACATACCGTGCCGCGACGCACGCCACGCCCATGATCGCCGTCGCCACGATCATCTTTCCGCTGGTCCGCAGGATCATTCCCAATTGCAGCCCGCCCGCCTTCCTATCCAGCATCCACAGCATTACCACCGCCTGAATCGCAAAGCTCACCAGCGTCCCCGCTGCTATCCCTGCCTCCCCCAATCGCGTAAAGCACAGCGGGACTTCCACCACCGTGTTTACCGCCAGCGTCACAATCGACAAGACGAACGGCGTCATCGTGTCGTGCAGCGCGTAATACGCGCGGTTTAAAATCTGCTGTAGGCTGAACGCCCAGATCGCCGCCGAATAAAACAGCACCGACCGTGCCACCCACTCCGTGTCAGTTGCCGTGAAACTCCCATGCTGAAACAGCAGCCGGATCGCCGGATATCGCACTAGAATCAGCCCTACGCTGGCCGGCAGTCCCTCCAGTAGCGAGATCAGAATCCCTTGCCGCAAAACGCGCCGGAATCGCTCCCGATCCTGATCCAGCGCATCGGCGCTGAGGCCGGGAAAGATCGCCGTCGCCAGTGCGATCGCGAAAACCCCCAGCGGGAATTGATAAAGAAATTGCGCCCAGTTCAGCCGCGCCACCGCTCCCAGGGCCAGCGGATACGCCATCGCATGCCCCAGCAGATGCAATTTCTGCTGCGGGTTATCCCCGCCGGTCAGCAGCACGGTGATCCCCGTATCCAGCACCACCGAAAGCTGAAGCACGCCCGCCCCCATCGCCACCGGCACCGACAGCTTGAGCATCCGCGCCACGCCCGGTGTCCAGAATTTCCCGATCCCCACGAACCGAAATCCCACCGCCCGTAGTGACGGCATCAGCATCGTGATTTGCATGACGCCCGCCACCAGCACAAATCCCGCAAGCCAATACGCCAATCGCGTCTGGCGGATCACATTCTCCGCATCCTCCGATTGTGTCAGCATCAGCAATCGCGCCCCGATCACGATCACCGCGATATGAATGACGTTCAGCAGCACCGGCGCAAAGGCCGGCAGGGCAAAACGCCTGTGGACCTGCAGAATTCCACCCAGAAACGCCGTCCCGCAGATCAGCAGGACATACGGCAGCATGATCATCGTCAGCCGAACGATCAGCAGGTCCTGCTCGCGCAGATGCACCAGCCGGGTCGTCCCCCACAGCGCCGCTTCCCCCAAAATCGTCAAACCTATCAACACCAATGCCAGGAAATTGACGCTGGCGGACGCGAACCGATTCGCCTCCTCTTTGTCTCCCGATTTGATCGCCTGCGCGTAAAGCGGAATGAACGCCGCCGACAGCGCCCCCTCTCCCAGCAGCTTGCGAAACAAATTCGGAATCTTGAACGCAACGGCAAACGCCGATGACACCGCCCCCGCCCCGAAATACGTCGCGACCACGCTTTCCCGCGCCATCCCCAGTATCCGGCTCACCAGCGTCAGCGCCGAAATCAGCCGCGCATGGCCGAGAAACGCCGAAGCCTTCTGCGGCTTGGCGCCCGATCCTTGCGCAAACGAGATGGGAAGTGCCTGCTGGGACATCCGTGTCCGATGAAATGATAAATGCCAAAAATGATAAGCGGTCAATGAAAGACCAATACGGTCCGCGCGTTCTTCAATTTATCATTTAGCATTTATCATTCGTCATTTTCCTTTTCAGTTCTTTCGCCGCGCCAACCACATCCTCTACCCCCGTGACCGCCGCCGTCACGGCAACGGCTCTGATTCCGCTCGCAACCACCTGCCCAACGTTCTCCAGCCCAATTCCGGCGATTGCGACTTGGGGGATTCGGATGTTGCTCGCGGCGACTTCCGCAGCATACTCCAACCCTGCCACAAAATCCCGCGGCTTGGTCGCACTTTTGAAAATCGGCCCGACGCCGATGTAATCGGCCCCATCTGTCATCGCCCGTCGTGCCTGGTCCAGATGATGCGTGCTCACGCCCACAATTCTCCGTTCCCCCACAATCCGCCTCGCATCGCTCGCCGGCACATCCTCCTGTCCCAGATGCACCCCATCCGCTCCAGCCAGCGCCGCAATATCCGGTCGATCATTGACGATGCACAAAACCCTGTGCCGATGACAAACCTCCGCCATCTGCGTGGCTCGCTTCAATAGCTCTCCATCGGGCAATTGCTTCTCACGAAGCTGGATGCAATCCGCCCCTCCCTCAATCGCCATCTCCGCCGTTTTGAGCCAGGCGTGTTTACAAGCCGACTCCGTGATCAACACATACAACCTTACCCCCACAAATCGCTCCCCTCGCCCCAGTGTAAGCGCCACCCGCCGCTCTATCTCGTAAAACCGATACCGGGCCGATTCGATCTTCGCCGCGTCAACCGGGCTGCCGATCTTCAAAAACTCCTCGATGGCCCTGAATGCCTCCCCGGCCCGCTTCCCCGCCGCCCGAACCACATCCCCCATATTCTTCCGCGCCCTTTCCCCCTCCGTCGTAATCCCCGTCCCCACATCCCCGGGCGTATCGCGATGCAAAATAGCCTCTCCCAGCCACGGCTTGACCGCCTCCGTCAATTCATGCCGCAGGCTTTTGATTGCTCCGCAAAGCTCATCACTGTCCAGCACAAACCGCGCATAATCCTCCACCACCCGCAGCGCCTCGCGCGCCCGATTGGCATTGGCGTCGATCAACCGCAAAACCTCGCGATCCATGCCCCCGATTATAAACCCACCGGATATCGAATCGAAATTGGAGGATTGGGGCCCGTCAAAAATAGGCGTGGGGCACGCCCATCGCGCGCCCCACGCAACGAATCCCGGCAAAAACGACCATTGGCCCATCAGAATTCATAAGCGCCGATGTCCACGATCAGGCCCTTGCCTCCATTTTTAATCCGGGCAAAACCCGTGTCGCGCTGATCGGTCGTGATCCCCGCGACGGCGGAATTATCTCCGGCGTCGATCGCGCTGCTGCCGGCCAGCAGGGCGTAGGTCTGCGTCGGCCCGCCGTTGTTCGCCAACGAGGCCGCAAGCCCGGGATTGAGCGGGTTGGCGGCGGTGCCCACCTGATTGCCGTTGACGCCGTTCACCAGGTTGGCTTCACTTCCGTTTCCGATCAGATTGTTGTGGCTGGAGGAAACAAAAGTGCCGCTGATATCGCCTCCGGAGTTGCGTGCCACCAGAGTATTGATGAGCGTGGTGCTGGTGGCGTTTAAGGCGGCAATGCCACCAGCAAGAGTGCCAGGCGGAGCGGAGAATGTCGCAAAGTTGTCGGCAACAGTGCAGTTCAGGATCGTCGCGGACCCGGCGGAGATGCGCACTCCCTCGCCGTGATTTGCGGAAAACGTGTCGTTAATGAGTGATGCAGAAATCGTGGAGACGTTGAAATAAAGGCCGGCGCCGACCACCGCGGTGTTTGCCACAATCGTGCTGCCGGTGATCGACAGATGGCCGGCTCCGACATAAAGACCGCCCCCCGCTCCGTTGCCGGAATTGTTTTGAACCGTCGTGTCGATCAGGGTCAATGACGGAGTGGGCGGATTGAAGATCGATGTGTCCTGCGCGATGCCTCCGCCATCCACGGAGCGGCTGGCGGTGACATTCACGCGCGTCAGGGTCAAATTGCCTTCGTTGTAGATCGCTCCACCGGTCGGCGGATCAGTGCTGCTGGGCGCAAGGGAGAAGTTCAGGCCGTTGGTAACCGTCAGGTCGGAAATCGACGCGGTGAAGCCAGCGCTCAGGGCGAAAACCCGGTTTTTGCCGCCCCCGCTGATGGTGATCTGGTTTTCGCCGAGCCCTTGAATGACGACGTTTTGGTTGATGGGAAGCTGACCCAGAGTCAGCGTGATTGTGCTGCCCGCCAGGGATGAAGCGAAATTGATGGTATCGGTCCCGGGCGCATTTTGGGCCGCAAGTAATGCTTCCCGGAGGCTCATGTGGCCCGGACTGGTATTTCCGTCCACTTCGTCCAGGGCATCGGACACCGTGAACGTCGAAAACAGCCTGCGCGCTTCCAATGCCTCGCAACGGGACAATGAAAACACCCTTGATGGAGACCGGTCGGGCCCTGAATCCCGGCCCTTGAGAGTCCCACTTTGCCGATCCAGGGGATGTCGAATATGACGCCAGAATGAAGAAATGCCTCGCATCAGCCACCTCGCCTGTTAAAAAATTGTGGCGCCGCTCTGCGGCGAGCGCCAAAGGTTGTGGATGGCCTGGAACACTTCGAAAAAGTTCAATGGTCTTCTTCGGATCCAGGCCTTACAAACTACTTACACCTACACTCGAATCTTTTGCAAACAAAATCGTAGCCGGTCGAACGCATTTGTTTTATGTAAAACGATTCGGACCGTCATGGTCTTCATGAAGCTCCCTGGCAAATCGTTGCCGTGGAAATTGCCCCCTGATCCAGAGCGCTGCGTCCGGTCCCGGCCGTATTTTCAAAAATGCCGCCGAAACGCGATGGAGTTTCACCGAAGTCGCCAATGGACACCGATAGAGGATAAAAAATACGATAAAGCTACGTAAACCTACATGTCGTAGAATTTGTTTAATTGCCGCGCAATCCGATTTATTCCCGATTAAGGTGTGTGGAAGCAGGAATTTTTTTGCGGTGTATCGTCATTCCAGACGAGGAATTTTATGAGCGCTGGATACGACCTCTTTGCCCTGGGCGGGCTTGCATCCCTCCAAGGCAATCTCCCTTTATTGAACGCGCTGGGTCTCGCGCCGCCTTTCGACGGCGCCGCCACTCGCGGTCCGACTCTCGCCGAAGTCAAGTCGGCTCTTGATGGATTGCAATACGCGATCGACTCCGAAAATATGCGGGGAACCGACCTGATCCTGTGGGCCAGGTCGCCGGACCAGGGCGGAATTGAGATCACGATCCCCGACTACTCAACCCAGCCCGGCGAGGAGATTCCCCGGCTCTCACTCCACTTCGAAAAAGGCACGCCCCGAATGCTGGTGGCAATTGCCCGCCAACTGGCTCACAATTGCGGGACGCTTCTGCTGATGGAAGAAACCATGACGCACATTGTCGTCAGCCCCGATACCGACCCGGATGCCCCGTGGATTTCTCCTTGAACTACTCGCGTCGATCCAGCATCCACCGCGCAATGGTCATGTAATCGATCTCTAGTCCCCTGCAATGGTCCCTGAAATAATGCCTCAAATTCTCAAACTCAAACTGCGGTAGTCCAGCCTCTTTTCGCACGCGTCGCATCGTCTCTTCCAGCCATGCGGCCGGTTGATCACCGCCCGCCCGGCAAAGAGCGGGGAATAATAAGACCGGGACCGCAACTTTTTGCACAAGCATCTCTTTAAGATGCTCTTCCAGCGTGGT
>CAZCKE010000150.1:3710-8955 GCA_964499005.1 uncultured Tepidisphaeraceae bacterium | reverse complement strand
CGTATTACCTTTGGCATCATGTGCGGCCATATCAAAATTATTTTTCGCATCACTCATCGCTCACCGCGCAGGGTGTCCGCTTTTAAGGCGTTGCTCACTCGAATGCCGCGCCGGCAAGCGATGCCGCCCTTGGCTGATCCGTCACTCCCGGAATCCAATCCGTGCCCGCCAGCGGGAGTTTGGCCATCGCGGCGGCTTCGACCGTGAGCGCAACCAAATCCTCTCGCTCCAAATGATGGACGTTGGACTTTCCGCAGGCGCGGGCAAGCGTCGCCAGTTCCATTGTCAGCACACGAAGATAGTTCTCGAGCCCATGCGCCCCGATTGCCGGATCCAATCGCCGCTCCAATTCCGGGTCCTGCGTCGTTACACCGACCGGACAGCGGCCCGTATGGCAGTGATGGCAATATCCCGGCGCGGTTCCGAGCGATTCATAATCCGAAGTGACATCGACCCGACTTCTCTCGGATTCGGCAACCCCGCCCAATTGGTAATACGGCCGATTGCATCCCAGCGCCATCAACACACCCTGCCCGATGGATACGGCATCTGCCCCCATGGCCAGCGCCTTAGCCACATCGGCCCCGGTGCGGATCCCGCCGGCAATGATCAATTGCACCTGGCCCACCACGTTCATCTCTTCCAACGCCTCGACGGCCAATCGCAGGGCGGCAAGCGTCGGAATTCCCGTGTGTTCGATAAAGACTTGCTGCGTCGCCGCCGTGCCTCCCTGCATGCCGTCGATCACGACGACGTCCGCACCCGCTTTGACAGCCAGCTTTACATCCTCTTTGGCGCGGGTTGCGCCCATTTTCACGTAAATTGGAATCTGATTGTCTGTGATTTGGCGCAACTCCTCGATTTTGATCGCCAGATCGTCCGGCCCTGTCCAATCAGGATGCCGGCAAGCCGACCGCTGATCGATCCCCTCCGGCAGCGTGCGCATGCGAGCCACGCGGGGACTGACCTTCTGGCCCAGCAGCATTCCCCCGCCGCCCGGTTTGGCACCCTGGCCCAATACGATCTCGATGGCATCGGCCTGACGCAGGTCGTCGGGATTAAAACCGTAGCGGCTCGGCAGGCACTGATAAACCAGCGTTTTTGATGATTGCCGTTCCTCTTTTGTCATGCCGCCATCGCCGGTTGTCGTGCTGGTGCCGACGGCCGATGCCGCGCGTCCAATCGCCTCTTTGACCCGTCCCGACAGCGCGCCAAAGCTCATCCCCGCGATGGTAATCGGCGTATCCAGAACAATCGGCTTTTCCGCCACTCGTGAGCCCAACACGGTTTTGGTCACGCACTTTTCGCGATACCCCTCCAGCGGATATCGCGACGCCGAAGCCGTCAGGAAGACCAGATCATCAAACGTCGGCAGGCGTCGTTTCGCGCCCAGGCCCCGGATGTCGTAGAGCCCCCGTTCGGCGGCCTGATGAATATATGACAGCACGTTGGCGTTGTAAGACGCGCTTTCTTCAAGAGCAGGCTTGGCCGCGTTGGACATTGAATTGTCTCCGCAAATTTTCAGTACGAACCCTGGTTGGCTGAATTCCAGTGATAAAGACCGCGTGCCGAGGTGATTTTCTTGAAACCCGCCCAGCCGCGCCGGCCACCATTGTCAAACCCGGCATTGGCCAGCAGCTCGGCGACAACGGCGCGATCGATCTCGGTCATCGGCTCTTCCCGCGCATCGGCGCCGAGCCCTTCGATTTTGCCGCCGATGTAGATGACCGCTTCGTAGAGCGAATCTCCCAATCCCGGCCCGGCGTCGCCGCAAACCACCAATCGGCCTGCCTGCGCCATGAACATCGCCGCGTGCCCGACGCTTCCGCCGACCACGATGTCGCCGCCTTTGAGCGAAATTCCGCATCGTCCCGCCGCGTCTCCTTCGATGATGAGCAGGCCGCCGTGGCTGCTGGCGCCGGCGCTCTCGCTCGCGTTCCCGGTCACGCGGATGGTTCCGCTCATCATGTTTTCCGCCACCCCGCGCTCGACATTGCCGTGCACGGTGATCCGTGCGTGCTTGTTCATACCGGCCGCGTAATAGCCCGCGTGCCCGAGAATATGGACCTCCACCGGCACCTGGAGCCCCACGGCCAAATTGTGCATGCCGCCGGGATGCTCGATGTTTACAGTGCCGATCTCCCTCGCCGGCACATTCCGGTGCAGGAAGCGGTTGATCCCGCTCACCCCAAGCCGCGCCGCATCGAGCGTCACCGCCTGCGGCAATACTGTTTCCTGCGCCTGCGAGGTCGCGATGCTCATTGAACGCTCCACGAATAAATGGTTTGCGGCCGAGGCTCGAACAACCGCGCCTCCTCCACCCCCGGCAAATGCGCCAGCGAACGATATTCACTGGCAACCGCGACATAGTGATCTGTCTCCGCCACCACCGCCGGCTTACAAGCGAAGGCGTCCTTCACCAGCACCATTCGGCTCGGCGTCGCCATTAGTAGCGTGTAAAAACCATCCAATTCCTCGAACCCTTTTTGTATCGCCTGCTCGAGCGTATCCCCTTCGCGCATGCGCCATTCCAGAAATCGGCACGCCGCTTCCGTGTCGTTGTCGGTCTCAAAATGAATGCCCAACCGCTCGAGCCGACGACGAAGACTGTAGGGATTCGCCAGTGAGCCGTTGTGAACGAGGCAAAAATCGTCCCCTGCCGTGAATGGATGCGCATGCGCAGGCGACACCGCGGATTCGGTTGCCATTCGAGTGTGCCCCACCGCGTGCGTGCCGCTCAGGCTTCTCACGTCATAGCGCATCACCAGCGCCGCCGGCGTGCCGATGTCCTTGAACATCTGAATCGACTGCCCTGCCGCCAGCAGCCGCACGCGCGGATACGTCCGCGAAAGCCAGCCCGCGAACGTGTTCCGGTCGCAGCCCGCCGTCAACACGGCATAATGATCCACGACCTGGATCTCCGCCGGGATCGCGCTCTCGCGCGTGAATCGTGCGCCCAGCGCCGCAAAATCAGTATCGGGCTCTGACGCGAAAAGGCTGAATCTGTGCCTCTGCCCCGACGAATTGCTGAAGACCGCCAATCCCGCCGAATCCGGGCCGCGATCGTTCATGCATACGATCATTGGAGCCAGCCATTCGCCCAGCGAATCGCGCTCCTGGGATTTTTTAATCAGCAATCCAATGATTCCACACATCGACGCGATCCCTAGAAATATTGTAAATACCGCTCGACTTCCCAGTCGGACACATGCCGCTGGTACTCGACCCATTCCATCCGCTTGATCGCGATGAATTCCTGGATGAACTCCGCGCCGAGCTTCTCGGCAAACAGCGTGTCGCGTTCCAGGGCTTCGATCGATTCATGAAGCGACTGAGGCAGCACGCCGATCCCCATACGCGCCAGGTCCTCCGCCGAAACCGTGTAATGATTGAAATTATGCGGCGGCCCGGGGTCGATCTGGTTGTCGATCCCATCAAGGCCCGCGACAACGACCGCCGCCGTGGCGAGGTACGGATTGCAAGAAGAATCGCTCAAGCGCAGTTCCAGCCGGCCAAACGGGACGCGCACCATGCTCGTGCGGTTGTTGTCCCCGTACGAAATGTATGCCGGCGCCCAGGTCGCGCCCGACAAGCTGCGCCCAACCACCAGCCGCTTATATGAATTAACGGTCGGCGCGCAAAGCGCCGCCAGCGCCGGTCCATGCTTCAGCAATCCGCCAAGAAACCAATAGGCCAATTGCGAAAGACCCAGCTTGTTGCCGTCATGCTCATCGCGAAACAGGTTTTCCTTCCCGGTAATCGGGGCAATACTGAGGTGCATATGCATGCCGCTGCCGGTGCGATTGCTCATCGGCTTGGGCATGAACGAGCAAATCGTCTTCAATTCCCTGGCGATTTCTCCGGCGGCCATCCGGATCAAAACCATCCGGTCCGCCGTGGTCACCGCATCGCTATACGTAAAATTGACCTCAAACTGGCCGTTGGAGTCCTCGTGATCGATCTGATAGACATCGATCCCCACTTGCTGAAGGGAATCCACCAGCCGCTCCAGAAAGACCCGGCTCCGCGAAAGCCCCTTGTAGTCGTAGCATGGCTTGTCCAGCGTATCGGTGTCATCCGCCGAACAAACGGCGCCATCGGGCCGGCGCGCCAGCAACATGAATTCCGGCTCCAGCCCGGTATTTAACGTCCAGCCTCGCTGGGCCAAACGATTTATCTGTTGCGTCAAGATCCACCGCGTGTCATACGGATAAGGTTTGCTGTTGACATGCCCCGTGCAGACGATCCGCGCATAACCCGGCTGCCAGGGAACGAGACACAGCGTATTTAATTCCCCGCGGGCCATATAATCGGGATGGTGCGGCTGCATCCCGAATCCCCAGAGAGCAAAGCCCGCGAAACCCGCCCCTTCTTCGAGAACATCCTGAAAATGTGAAACCGGGACGCTTTTGGTCTTAGCCACTCCATGAATGTCGACGAATTGAGCGAGCACAAACCGAACGTTGTGCTGACGGAGAAACGCCATGGCTTCGGTTACCGTTTTGAACACAGGCTCGGCCGCAGTGGCAGATCCAACGGTGAGCGCCTCCCCATTTCCACCGACTTCCAGTCGGACCGGCTCACCAACGCTCGGAATGATCGACGTGGACATGGGCGGACTTTCCCTAAAGGGAGGTGTTGGCTCCGCAACATTAGCAATGGGTATTCCAGTCCATACATTGATTGGAATGATTCCAGGCTCAATCCGGCCCCATTCAAACTGTCCAAATCCTGAACATCATTTGACATTGCCGGTCAATTGATCAAATAATGGACAGACCCATCCGCGACGTTGTGCATTCTTGAAAATCTTTCACTACAACGATGAAGAGCGCGAGCTGCACCGATGGCTCGCCGACCGGGGACACGCCAACACGATTGTCGCCGCGGATGATGACCCATTCCCAGTGGTACGGCGATCGGTCTTCGACGCCGCGTTTGTCGGGTTACATCCCCACGGCATGCGGCTCATCACCGAACTTCATGCCACCAACCCCAATTGCCTCGTCACCATGATCACCGCCGACCGCAACACGCGCCGAGCCGTTGAGGCCATGCGGGCCGGCGCCTTCGATTACCTGATGTCCCCCCCGCTGGATTTTTCCGAGGTCGAACGCACCTACATCCTCATCGACCGCGAGCAGCAGCAACAGCAGCAGCGGAAACGATTCGAGGATCAGCTTGCCGCGGCGTCGGCAGGAACGCGCCTGATCGGCGTCTCCCAGCCGGTCCAGGACCTGCGGCG
>CAZCKE010000150.1:0-3700 GCA_964499005.1 uncultured Tepidisphaeraceae bacterium | reverse complement strand
CGGGTGCGGGCGCTCCACCGCCACGCGGGGGACAAGAGGCCGCTGATGTTCGGGACGGTCAAGGCCGGGCTCATCCTGGCGCACTTCCCGGACATCCAGGCCTTCTTCGCCAAGCACGGCGAGAAGCGGGAGCAGGTCGCCGCCGCCTGAACCGACCAGGGGCCCCGGGAGGCTGGACCTTCCGGGGCTCCGAGCCGGTCCAGGACCTGCGGCGGCTCATCGTAAAAGCCGCACAAACCAAGGCCCCGGCGCTGCTCCTGGGTGAAACCGGCACCGGCAAGGAACTCATCGCCAGACTCCTCCACGAGCAAGGCCCACGCGCTACCGCCCCTTTTGTCGCCATCAACTGCAACGCCATCCCCGCGACGTTGCTGGAAAGCGAGCTATTCGGCCACGCCAAGGGAACTTTCACCGGCGCCGACCGCGACCGTCTGGGCCTTATCGCCAGCGCTGACGGCGGCACTTTCTTCCTTGATGAAATCCACGATCTCGATCTGGCTCTCCAAGGCAAGCTATTACGCGTATTGCAGGAAGAGGAAGTTCGACCCGTCGGCAGTCGAACCACGATTAAGCTGAACATTCGTTTCGTCGCCGCGACAAATCAGGATCTCTCGCAAATGGTCGCGGACCGAAAATTCCGCCAGGACCTGTTTTACCGGCTGAATGTGGTCCCCATTCGCGTCCCGCCCCTGCGCGAGCGGGCCGAGGATGTTGCCTTGCTGGCTCGCTATTTCATCGAGATGTACAGCCGCCGCGAAGGCAGAAACCCCTTGAAAATGTCTCCCAGCGTGTGGAGATGGATGAATAATTACACTTGGCCCGGCAACATCCGGGAACTTGAAAACCTCTGCCAGCGGGCCGTGGCTCTCACCGATGGGGATACTTTCGATACCGATGTTTTAGAACTCACCAGCCCCTTTACACCCTCTGCCGGTAATTTGCCGGTCCCCGCCTCGGAGACACTGCGAACCCGCAACATCTCCAAGAATTATTGGGCCGCGCACGAATCGCTTGACCAGGATTTGTTGAATCGAATTCTCGCCGAACATCATGGGAACGTGTCACGAGCGGCCAAAGCGCTGAACATCAGCAGGACAACATTTTACACCAAGGCTCGCCGATTGGGCGTTCACCTGCCTTCGCGGCGAGGATCAATCCTTTGAAAGAGTGCAAAAAATCCGGATCGATCCACCACAGTGATCAATCCGGATTTGCAAAGGGTTTTCGAGATCGTGCTAAGCGGATGACGAGTTGGACCCTGGGGTTGCGACGCCGATTACTTCCGCTTCGCCTTTGACTCCCTTACCGGTGCCGAAACGGATACCAATTTCCTCAAGATCGCTTTCGATTTTCTTGATCACCCCGCTGGAGCGCGTCCGCTGAATGGAAAGCCAAACGCCGCCAACCAGGAGATAACCCCCAAAGATGTATGGGAAGTATCGGATTGGAGGGTCAGGCAACGGATAAAAGCTGCCGACAATTGGCACGATCATGAACAGCATCGCCAGCACCGAGATCACGACCGCCTTGGGTGTGAGTTTCTTTTGCTTCATGAGGTAAATGGGAGCGGCCAATGAGATCAAAACGTACCCGACCAGGAATCCATAAGTGGCGAAGGTTCCCGCAAAATTGAGCAAATCGGTGGGCGAGCAGCCGTAATGCTTCATGCCGAACAGCCCCAGCACAATCGCTCCCGCGGCGCAGAAGGTGACGGCGACATGCGGTGTTTCGTTGGTTTTGTGCGCTCCGCCGATCGAGGAATGAAACAGCCCATGCCGGCCCATTGCAAAAAGAACGCGACACCCGGCGTTCAAGCTGGCGAGGACGCATCCCAACGAGCTGACCAGCGCCATAATCACCAGGACCGGCGCGAGCCATCCAATGCCGCCGAATTCAGCCATCGTTTTCAACACGTCGGCATTCCCATCCAAGGTTTGGTTGGCGGCGGCGAACCCACCGACCTCGGCAAAACTGCAAAAGGTGTAGAAAATCCCGACGATGACGCACGATCCTATCACTGCCCGGGGAATTGTACGTAGCGGATTTTTGGCTTCCTCGCCCAACGCGGTGCTGCTTTCGAATCCAACATAACAAAAGATCGCCAGCACGAGCCCCAGGAAAAACGCCTTGGGCGTCAATCCCTGTAATTGTAGATGTGGAAGATGCACTTTTAACCCGGACTTGGCGAAAACCAGGACCACCAGCAGCGTGATCAGACCGACACTGCCAAATTCCAGCGCCAACATAAGTTTGGCCGAGAGTCTGATGTCCCGATAGGCGACAAACCATGGGACAAGAATAACGCCCGTATATACAATGTAAGGCCACGCCGCGCCGCTTGGCGAATGGGCAAGCAGAAGGATGAAATTCGCCGCCGCGCCACCCAAGGCGATTGCGGTGCATAAATAGGCGGCCATCAAGCCCCATCCCGCCAAAACGCCCAGAGTTGGCCCCAGACCCATCGTTGTAAATGCGTAAAGTGATCCGGGCGAAGCAGACAAACGAGCGAATTGATTCACATTCAGGCCAACCAGGCTCAATCCGATTGTCGCTACTACAAACGCAAGCCACGTTCCATAACCGGCGGAGGCAAAAACCAGCGGGATAAATGCCGCCATGCAGGCGGATGGAGCTATGTTTGCCACCGATTGAGCCAATACCTCCAGCGGCGAAAGACAACGAAACCTTAGTCCATAAACGCCGGTTTTCTTTTCGCTCGTCAGGACGTCCGATGCGTAATCAACCACCGACCCATCTACATTGATCGTAGACATAGGCGCAACTCCTTAAACTCTCCAAAGAAATCACCGGTGAGCTTCGCAAATCCTTTAGTCATCACCGGCTGAAGAAGGGCTGGTTGGATTGCGTTCTGCAATGTGCATACCATTCGCCGCAGGCGATATGTGTGCTTGAATAAGATATGGAGTGTCTCTGCTACAGCGCGCCGTCGCGCCGGGATTCATTTTAACTAAAAAAAATCGGATCGGCCGACTGCAATTGGCCGATCCGGATGTTCAGTTGACTGCAAAATAAGCGTCTCTCAAGCCGTCGCCGGTCCGGCAACGCCCTCGATTTCGGTTTCGGCATGGCCGATGGCTCCCTTGACCGTGCCATAACGCGTTTCGATCCCTTCCAGATCCGTTTCGATACTCTTGATAACACCTGTGTGCAGGGTCCATTGCACGAAAAGCCAGATTAAGCCAACCGCCAGATACGCCATAAAGATATAGGGGTAATAGCGAATGGGCGGATCGGGCAGCGGATAGAAGCTTCCGACAATCGGCGCGATCATGAACAAGATCGCCAGCGCTGAAATCACAATCGCGCTGGGCGTCAATTTGCCCAGCTTTCTCAGATACACGGGAGCCGCGATGGAGATCATGACGAAACCCACCAGGAATCCGTAGGTCGCCATCGTCGAGACATCGTTGAGAATGTCGACCGGCCCCATGCCCCAGTATTTCATGCAGAAAATCCCGATGACCAAGGAAATTAACGCGCAAAGCGTCACCGACACGTGCGGGGTTTCGTTGGTCTTGTGAGCGCCGCCAACCGATGCGGGCACAACGCCGTGCCGGCCCATGGCGAAGAGAATTCGGCAGGCGGCGTTAAAGCTACCCAGCGTGCATCCCAGAGCGCTGATCAATGACCTTCCCCCCGAAATCATACCAAGTTCAATGTTAGTCTTTCCAGGTGTTTT
>CAZCKE010000149.1:0-9006 GCA_964499005.1 uncultured Tepidisphaeraceae bacterium | reverse complement strand
CCCCCCCCACACTAACCAATTCCAGCCCATGGCCGCATTTCCTGAAATGGGGGGTTGAGCGGAACAGGAAAGCGGGGGGCCGTCGGGGGCGGGGGGAACTCTTTGCCTGCTGTGAGCTTGTCGGATGGGTCCGATAGGTTTCAGCCGACTTCCTGCCGGAGTCGCATGGAGCGATGTAATCCAATACATCGTCTTTGAGGACATGGCGGACTACCGTGTTCGCGAAACACCCGAAAATCCTTTGGGATGAAAAACTTCAAATGAGGACCGCCACTCGCGCCTATCAAAAGGCGATTTTTTCTTGATCCGCCTAATAGTTAGGGTAAAATAAGGGCGTCGTGCGTTGCCTCAAATGCACTGATTTTCCGGCCTATTTTCAATCATCCCCAGTTGCCCTCTGCAGCCGTCTTTTTCCAACAATCAAACTTTGCAGGGGCTACCCCCTGGGGGACGATGGGACATCGCGGGACATTCTGGGACATTTTCCTAAAACTTTTGAATTTCACATTTTTCAAAACTCTTAAACAATTTCTGTCCCAAGCCGCCGCGCGATCGGTCATGGAACCTGCAAAGTAAAATAGAACCGAAACGAAAATGTCCGCAATCTCGACTGAAATCTCTGATCTGACCGACGCCAAGCTCATTGAGGCCGTCGCCCAATCCCGCTCCGAGCCGGCCTTTGCCGAGCTTGTCGACCGCCACGCCTCCTGGGTCTACGCCGCCGCTTCGCGCCAGCTGGGCGATGCCCATCTGGCGGAAGATGCCACGCAGGCGGTTTTCGTCCTCCTCTTCCAGCGCGCTTCCAAGATGAATTCCCACCAGAAGATCTCCGGCTGGCTGTTCATGGCCGTCCACTACACCGTCCGCTCGATGCAGCGAGCCATGCGCCGTCGACGCCATTACGAACGCAAGGTCGCCCAGGAGCTTCATATGAAGCAGTTTCCCAATATGGAACACTCATCCCGTAGTGAGACGGAAATCGCCCCCGAACTCGATCGCGAGGTTGCGCGCCTGCCGCAGCGTTATCGCGATGCAATCGTGCTGCGATTTTACCAGGGAATGCAATATCCACAGCTCGCTGCCGGTTTGGGCATCACTGAATCCGCTGCTCGCAAGCGCGTCACGCGCGGCGTCGAACGGTTGCGAAATCGGCTGGGCGCCACTGAAGCGGGAATCGGAACTGCCGCGATGATCGGCACGCCTGCCTCAATGATCGCTCTCAAGGCCCAGCTCGTTCATGCTGTCAGCGGTGCGGCCGTCGTGCCCCACGTCGCCGTCGCCGCCAAAGGAGCCGCGTCGTTGATGACCATGGCCAAGGTTAAAATCACCGCCGCCATAATCCTGACGGCCACCGTCGTCGCCGGCTCGACCGGTGTCGCCGTAAAACTCGCCCACGACGCTTCGCTCCGGCAAACGCCCGGGCCCGCCGTCGTCCTGGCAGATGCGGCGCCAGCCTCGCCCGCCAAAACTCCGTTCGATGAAGTCTATGGCCTCGATGAAAGTGAAATCCTTCGCCACATCCCACCCCCGTTTGTTCCCCAGCGGATGGAGTTTTATCGCAAGGAAAATCCCAGCCAAGCCCAGGCCATGCCCAAAGGCGACGGCATGATCGTTCATTGGCGCGACGGAAAACCCCATCTTTGGTCCATGACTTACGGCCCGGGCTACACCATCCAGGATCTGCTCGAATATTTCCAACATCAACATGGTCAGAACCTCGAAGGCGATCCTGCCTTGCTGAGCACCGTCGTTCCCGGCGATTTCTCCGTCCGTGAAGGCTGGGATCAAGATCAGATGCGCGGCGCGCTCGAGCAGATGCTCGCCGAAGCCCTGCGCCAGGACATCCGTTTAACTTTTCGCGAAGTCGATCGCCCGGTTGTCGTCTTAAGCGGCTCATGGAAGGGGATCAAAAAGGTCGACGCCACCCAGCAAGACTCAACCGTCGAAATCTACGGCAAGCAGCTCAATACCCACCGGGAATTAGCTGGCGGAGGTTTCGGCAGTCTTCAGGACTTCGGCGACGGCCTCGGAGAATGGATCGGCCAATCGGTTGTTTTCGAGGTCAAAGACGCGCCGAATCAAATCGCTTGGCGTCTCAATGACCTAGGGGGTGAGAGCCCCGAGAGCCGCGCCCACGCCCACGATAAGGATCTGGTCCTTCGGCACCTTCAGGAGCAGACCGGTCTGACCTGGAAGGAGGAAACGCGAAAAGTGAATCGCCTCTTCGTCGAGCGTCATGAAACCAAGCCGGGCGGTTCATCACCCTTTGACGAAGTTTATGGACTGCAAGAAGGGGAAATTCTTCGCCGCATCCCACCCCCGTTTGTTCCCCAGCGGATGGAGTTTTATCGCAAGGAAAACCCCATGCAAGCCCAGGCCATGCCCAAAGGCGCCGATGGGATAATCATCCATTGGCGCGACGGAAAACCCCAGCTCTGGGGCATGACCTACGGCGATGGGGGGTATAGCGTCGGGCAGCTCCTTGAATATTTTCAGAATCAATACCCGCAAGATTTGGGCGGGGATAAAGCTCTGATCAAGACGGTCGTTCCAGGGGATTTCTCTGTCCGTGAGGGCTGGAATTCTGAAGAAATGCGCGGCGCGCTGGAAATGACTCTGGGCGAGGCGCTCAACAAGGATATTCGTTTGAATTTCAAAGAAGTCGAACGGCCGGTCACTGTCTTAAGCGGCCCATGGCATGGCATCAAAACCGTACATCCCGATCAACGGCCCGATGAAATCGAAATCTATGGGCGGGATCTCAACAAGAACCATCTCTACGGTGGAGGCGGATCGGGCAGTATTGCCGAATCGAGCAAATGGCTCGGCAGTTGGATCAACGAGCCGATCATCGTTGATGATGTCACTGGCGCGCAGGCCGTGATCTCCTATCATTTCAACGATATGGGAGATGGCACCCCCGACAGCCGAGCCCACGCTCGAGACAAAGATCTGGTTCTCAAGCACTTTCAGGATCAGACGGGCCTCACCTGGAAAGAAGAAAAACGCAAAATTCAGGCCCTATTTGTGGAAACCGGAGGCAAATCCTAACCGGCCGATTCATGCGGCGCTTGTCCCAGTAACTTCGGGCTCACCTTCCCATACATCACCGAAGTTCCCAGCAGCAGGACCAGGCGTGACGATCCGCTCCGCCGGCCGGAGCGGAGCGATTGAGTCGCGTTGAATTTTCACCGTGATCCCCAGCCGCAACTCGATTTGCTCGACGCGCTCTTCCAAATTCGTCAAACGCTCCTCAAGACTTGCAGTGCCCATGAGGCCTCCGAAGTGAGACAGCGGATTATACCGCCGCCATTAAGTTAATATTCACTAACTTAATTTGCAAGAGTTTTTTGGGGATTTTTTTAAGGGGGTTATTCGAGGGATTTCGCTTCACTATTCAGGCATTAAGACCGGGCGGACATGGGCGGGTATAATCACCCGGTTGGGTCAGGCGAGTGAATTTCCGCCGCGGGGGATCATCCCAAGGCTGTTTTCTGACGACTATTGAGGTGAAACGCAGGTTGTCATGGGCGCGGCATACGACAAAGGTCTGATCCTGTACCGTCAAGGACGGCACCGCATGGCCGCGGATGAATTCCGCAAGGAATTGTCCGAGCGGCCCGGCAACGTGGGGGCACAGTCGATGCTGGCACTGGCGCTGGTGTATGACGGAAAGCGAACCGAGGCATTGGCGGAGGCACGGGCGGCGGTGGCCGCGGGGCCGCAGAGAGCGTTTGCGCATTACGCACTGGCGAGCGTGATCATCGGAAAGTGGCCGATCAAATCAACGTTCGCATCGCGGCTATTCTCGGTGAGGAATTTGGCGGAGGAATATAAGTCGCGATTGAGCAAAGCGAGGGCGCCGGCGATGGAGGCGGTTCGACTAGCGCCGATGCAAGCAGATTATCTGGCGCTGATGTCGGCGATCGAGCTGGATCAGGGGCATCATCAGATCGCATTGACGTGGGCGGACCGGGGATTGGAATCGTCGCCGGACCATCTGCAATGCACGAACCTGCGGGCGCGAGCGCTGACGAAGCTGGGGCGCAACGAGGAGGCCAAGCAAACCGCGGCGGGGGCGCTACAGATCAATCCCGAGCATGCGACGTCGCACGCGACGCGCGGCTGGGCGATGCTGCACAATGGCGAGCCGGAGAATGCGCTGGAGCATTTCACGGAGGCGATGCGGTTAAATCCGGAGGATCGGTTTACGCGGCGAGGTTACCAGAGGGCGAAGTGGGCGAATATGCCGGTGCTCAGGCCGATCGCGCGAATCGCGCCGTGGGCATTTTCGAGACGGGCCGTGACGATCATGATCCTGGCCGCGATTTTTTCGATCGGCGTTGGGCTTGCGCTCATTATTTCTCCCAATCGGGGCGGCGGCAATTCCCACTCGGACTCCAGCACGAACGACACTCCATTGAACTTTCCAAGTTGGATCGTGCTGATCCCAGCGACCGTGTTCGGTGTGCGCGCCATGGCGCGGCGACGAGACCACTGAGGGACGTTGATAGGTCCAGCGATCATCTCCCCTATAATGCCGCCATGAAATTCGGGCGGATCAAGCGGCAGCATGGGCGCATTCAGGGACTGGACAAAATCCTGGACCGGATCGTGCGCGATTGCCCGTTTGTGTCCCGGATCGTGCCGGGACGGATCAAGGTTCGTCGCGGCAACACGCCGCCAAGCTTCAAGGTGCAGTATCCCACGCCAGCCGGCCTGAAATGCCTGTATACCGCGACGGGCGTGGTGCAGGAGGTATTTTTGATTTGCACGGATGCCGAGAAGGCCAAAGAATGGCTGATTCAGAATGAAATCGCGGAGAAATAGACGCTATTAGTGGAGTATTAGCATGGCCGGCCTTTTCCCTTGCTCACCGCCCGGCAGTGCATAGAATTGGCTTCGGCGGCGGATGGATGCGGGGAGATCGGGTCCATCGGCAATGTTTGAAAATTACGGCGTAGACGGGTTGTTCGATGAGGTTTTCACCGCGTCCGGACAGCCACGGCCTCATTACAAGTCGATGGTCGGGCGGTTGACGGCATTGGGGCAGGGTGCTTATGAACGCCGCCGCCGCATGACCGACGTCCTGTTCCGCAATCAGGGGATCACGTTTACGGTTTACAGCGATACTCGCGGAGTGGAGAAGATTTTCCCTTTCGACATGGTGCCGCGGATTGTGCCGGCGGATGAGTGGGACCTGATCGAGCGCGGGCTGGTCCAGCGGATCACGGCGCTGAACCAATTCTGTCACGATATTTATCACGGCCAACGGATCTTGCGCGAGCGGATCATCCCGGCGGAGCTGATTTACGGGGCGAAGATGTTTCGGCGGGAGATGTTTGGGGTGAGGATTCCGCGCGATATTTACGTTCACATTTGCGGGACGGATTTGATTCGGGACAAGGAGGGGAAATATTACGTGCTGGAGGACAATGGCCGCACGCCCAGCGGGGTCAGTTATGTGCTGGAAAACCGCTCGGTGATGAAGCGGGTGTTCCCCTCGCTGTTCAGCGCGTATCGCGTTCGGGCGATTGAGGATTATCCGTTTAATCTGCTTCAATGTTTGAAGCACATCGCGCCCAATCATGTCGATGATCCGGGAATCGCGATCCTGACGCCGGGCATTTACAACTCGGCTTATTTCGAGCACAGCTTTTTGGCGCGGCAGATGGGCGTGGAGCTGGTCGAGGGGCGGGATCTGGTCGTTGATCGGGGATTTTTGTAAATGCGAACGACGGCGGGCTTGAGGCGTCTGGACGTGCTGTACCGCCGCGTCGACGACGATTTCCTCGATCCACTATGCTTCCGGCCCGACAGCGCGCTGGGCGTGCCGGGGCTGATGAATGCTTATCGCGTGGGAAATCTGGCGCTGGCCAATGCCGTCGGCACCGGTGTGGCCGATGACAAGGCGATTTATCCGTTCGTGCCGGACATGATCAAATTTTATCTGGGGCAGGAAGCGATTTTGCCAAACGTGCCGACATACATCTGCGCTCGCGATAGCGATAAGAAATTCGTGCTGGAGCATCTGGACGAGCTGGTCGTTAAAAGCACCAACGAATCGGGGGGCTACGGGATGCTGATGGGGCATCAGGCCACCAAAGATGAGCGGGACAAATTCGCGGAGAAGATCGAGGATGACCCGCGCAATTTTATCGCGCAGCCGGTCGTGCAGCTCAGCCAGCATCCCAGCTTCGTGGACGATCACTTCGAGGGTCGCCGCGTGGATCTGCGGCCATACATCTTGTACGGCAAGAAGGTGATCGTGATGCCCGGCGGATTGACGCGCGTGGCGCTGCGCAAGGGAAGTCTGGTCGTCAACAGCAGCCAGGGCGGCGGCAGCAAGGATACGTGGGTGCTGGAAGAGGAATGATTCAATCGCATGACACTGGACGCGAGTAAAAATCTGTCATCGACGTTTGCGATTGGCGTGGGGCCGACGCGCGGCGTCAAGCCCGAGCGGCCGATGCTTTCGCGCGACGCCGATTCGATGTACTGGATGGCCAGGTATGTCGAGCGGGCGGAGCATATCTCGCGGCTTTTGCTGGTGAATTCCAATGTTTTGATCGATGTCGGCGATCTCGCCCCGGAGCTTCAAGCCCAGCAGTGGCAGAGCCTTCTCACAATTCCCCACCTGCCCTGGCTGCCTGAAAGCCATTGGGCAAACGGCCCGCGCGTGTCGCAATACCTGACGCTCAGCACTGAAAACCCCAACAGCATTCTCAATTGCCTGACGCGAGCGCGCGAAAACGCGCGCGGCATCCGTGAAAACATCTCCGCCGAGATGTGGGAAAACCTCAACATGCTCTATTGGTCGTTGAAGGGGGACGACGCCCCGGCGCGGTTTGAAGAATCGCCGGACGATCTTTACCGCTCCGTCATGAACGGCTCGATGCTCTTTCAGGGACTGACAGACCAGACGCTGGCGCACGATCAGCGGTGGCTGTTTGCGCAATTGGCCAAATACCTGGAGCGCATCGATGTCACCTGCCGGATCATCGAGACGAAATTAAATATCCTCAAGGCCAACGAGCAGGCGCTGGAGAGCACGATCCGGAACATTCACTGGATGGCCGTGCTGCGAAGCTGCTGCTCGATCGAAACATACCGGCGAAATTATCTGGGGGACATGGACCCGATGCGGGTGGCGGGATTTTTGATTCTGGAGAAGAGCTTTCCGCGGAGCATTCGATTTTCCGTCAGCGGAGCGCTGGCGGCCATCAGCGCGATTCGGGCGACGACCGTCACGGGAGGGATCGATCCGGCGGAGCGCATTCTGGGCCGGCTCGAGGCGCAATTGGAATACGCCGAGATGGGCGAGATCCTCGCCGAGGGATTGCCGGTTTATCTTCAGCGGATTCAGGCCAGCATTAATGATACGGCGCTGGCGGTGCAACAATCGTATTTTCTCTATTGACATGAAGCCGATTGCATATCAATTCGATTCGGGAAAATGCGGCGGTTTTGCACGTTGCCAGTTTTCGTCGGCGACTGTTGAATCAGGGCATGACCGTAACCGACACGCTTCCCGCCAAGGCCCAGGCCGAGGCCCGCACGCGCCGGTTGCGCGTGATCCATCGCACGCGCTATCAATACGACAAACCCGTGCAAAAGAGCGCGCATCATCTGCACCTTCGCCCGATGGACGATTGGAAGCAGACGATTTTGAATTACAAGCTGGAGATTTCGCCGGCCGCCCAGGTGATCGAATACGAGGATGTGTTTGGGAATTGGGCGACGCGTTTCGACCTGACCGAGCCGTATACCGAGCTGAACATTGCCGCCGAGTCGGAAGTGGAGCTGCTGGATGTCGATCCGTTCGGCTTTGCCAAGCAGCCGATCCGGGCGCAATTTCCGCTGGTGTGGATGCCGTGGGAGCGGCTGATGCTCATGCCGTATCTGGCGCCCGAGGAATTGCCGGCCACGCAGCTTCAGGAGATTTACGATTACGCGATGTCGTTCGTAAATCGGAACAACGGCGATTTGATGGAAACGCTCTTTGCCATCAATTTGACGCTGTTTCGAGAATACCAGTACACGCCTGGCGCGACGTCCCTGTCGACGACGGCATTCGACGTGCTGACACAGAAGAAAGGCGTTTGCCAGGATTTTGCGAATCTGTTCATCTGCATGGCGCGGCTGCTGGGGATTCCGGCTCGCTATGTGTGCGGCTACCTGCACACGGGACACGCCGAACAGAACGACAAGAATGGAGACGGCTCCCGCGCGCCGTCCGATGCCTCCCACGCGTGGATTCAGCTTTATATTCCGCAGATCGGCTGGAAGGGGTTCGATCCGACCAACGGCGTGCTTCCACAACTCAATCACGTGCGCGTCGGATATGGCCGCCATTACCGGGATACCGCGCCGACGTCAGGGACGATTTATTCGCCGGCGACGGAGACGATGCACGTCGAAGTCGAAGTGCGCGAGCTTTAAAACAAGATTTTCACCGTGGAGCACATAGAGAATTCAGAACAAAGAATTCAATGTTTCTTTCTCTTCTCCGGGTGCTCCAGGGTGAAGACAATTTTAATCGATACCAGAACCCGCGCTCGATTGGGGATTCGCCATGCTTCTAAAAGTGACACATCAAACCGATCTGCGCTATACCGATTTGATCAGCGAGTCGATCATGGAGCTGCGCATGGTGCCGCGGCAGGAGCAGGACCAGCATCGGCTGTCGTTTGACCTGGCGATCGGGCCGCCGACGGGGGTGAGCAGTTATTTTGACTGGCTGGGGAATAGCGTCCACGCATTTTCGGTGAATGCGTTTCACCAGGAAATTCGGATCGTGGCCACCAGCGTGGTGGAGACGGATCGGCCGCGGAAAGAGCTGGAGCGGTTTCGCGACAAATGGCCGATCACCGACGAGTCATACGACTATTCGGTCTACGATTTTCTCCAGTTCGGCGGGCCGGTGGTGGACTGTCCGCAATTGCGCGAGCTGGCAAAAGTGCTGGCGCCTCAGGAGGGGACTTCGCTGGGAGAACTGGCCCTGCG